>SSTA01000143.1 GCA_009469685.1 Azonexaceae bacterium
CTTGGGATTCCACCGCCCACTCCAGGCCTTGGGAGTAGGTATAGGCCCCCACCGGTAGCGCAGGGCTGGCGAGCTGCAACAGACGGGTGAGGGAAAGCAGACGGGCGGCAGACATGGTCAGGCTTTGCCCCGGGAACTGCAAATCGTGTGCGCTGCCGCGGGAAGCACAGGGGCGTGAGCCGCCTGCCCCGGCAAGTCGATGTCTACTCCGCGTCCGCCTTGCCCTCGGATTTGCCGCGTTCGAGCATCACCTTCTTCGAGCCCCTTTCGCAACGGCCAACTTCCTTGCCGGGATGTTTCTCCTCCACCGGAACCGCTTTCAGCTGGTAGTCGGTGACGTGCTTGGATTCCAGGCGGCGGGAAATCTTGTCGATCAACTCGTCGCAGTCGAGCCCGGCGGCAAGGGCGGGCAGGGCGCAGCCGGCCAGGGCCAGCAGGGCGAACAGGCGCTTCATGAACGGGTCCCTCCATGGTTATTCTGACTCGAAGGCTAGCCGGGGCAGCGTGCGTTGTCCATCGCCATTCCGGAGGAAGTCCACATTTTCAGCGGAACTGATGGATTTTAGGCACGGACCGGTGGGGTCCGTGGCCGGGATCGTGACGGGCAGTCTGGGCATCGTCGTCACCGTGGCGATGGCCCCCGTGGGCGCCATAGGCACCGGATTCCGGTTGGAAGGGCGCTTCGGTTGTGGTCACGTCACAACCCAGACCGCGGAGCATTTCCGCCAGCACGTGGTCGGTCTGGAAAAGCAGACGGCCGCCGTTTGCGGTGGGCAGGATCTGCACGGGGACATGTCGGTTGCCCAGGTGGTAGGCGGCCCGGGCGAAGAGGAGCGGCGTATCGGCTGCTGCCTCGATCAGGGCCTCCGGAGCGGCGACGATCTCGACCACCAGCGAGCCCTCCTCGGCGGCCAGACGGTCACCGCCTTGGAGGTGGTCTCCGCGCTCCAGGAATATTCCCGCTTCCCGCCCGGAAGCGAGCGTCACCTTGATTCGACTGCGTTTGCGCTCGTCGTAGGCGAGGAGAACGGCATCGGTCGCCGGGGCGTCGGTCCTTCGATTGAGAATCAGCATGCTCAGAAGAGGAAATAGCGTTGCGTCATGGGCAATTCGCTGGCGGGCTCGCAGACCAGGTGGACGTCGTCCGCCTTGACCACGTAGGTTTCCGGGTCGACGCTGATGTCCGGGGTGGCGCCGTTGAGGACCATGTCCTTCTTCTTGAGCTTGCGGGTCCCGGAGACCGCAACGAGGGGCTTGGCCAGGCCCAGGGCGGCCACTGCCGGGTTGTTCAGGGCTGCCTGGGAGACGAAGGTGACCGATGTCTTGAGGGCCTTGCCGAAGCTGCCGAACATGGGGCGGTAATGGACCGGTTGCG
The DNA here is from genome assembly GCA_009469685.1 of Azonexaceae bacterium. The sequence goes on from SSTA01000143.1 coordinate 1,376, forward strand.
GGGTCGGAATCGACGCGTTGGGATCGCCCATGGCGGCCGCGGCGATCATGCCGCCCTTGACCACCAGCGAGGGCTTGACCCCGAAGAAGGCGGGCCGCCACAGGACCAGGTCGGCGAGCTTGCCGACTTCCACCGACCCCACCGTGTGGGCGATGCCGTGGGTGAGCGCGGGATTGATGGTGTATTTGGCGATGTAGCGCTTGACGCGGAAATTGTCGTGGCGCGGACTGTCCTCCCGCAGAGTGCCGCGCTGGACCTTCATCTTGTGGGCAGCCTGCCAGGTGCGGAGGATGACCTCGCCCACCCGTCCCATGGCCTGGGAGTCCGAGCTCATCATCGAGAAGACGCCCAGGTCGTGGAGAATGTCTTCGGCAGCGATGGTCTCGCGGCGGATGCGCGATTCGGCGAAGGCGATGTCCTCGGCGATGGCCGGGTCCAGGTGGTGGCAGACCATGAGCATGTCCAGGTGCTCGTCTATGGTGTTGACCGTGTAGGGCATCGTGGGGTTGGTCGAACTGGGCAGAACGTTCTCAAGCCCAGCCGCCTTGATGATGTCCGGAGCATGGCCGCCCCCGGCGCCTTCGGTATGGAAGGTGTGGATGGTGCGACCCTTGAAGGCGGCGATGGTCGCTTCGACGAAACCCGACTCGTTCAAGGTATCGGTATGGATGGCGACCTGGACGTCCATTTCGTCGGCCACGGCAAGGCAGCAGTCGATGGCCGCCGGCGTGGTGCCCCAGTCTTCGTGCAGCTTGAGGCCGATGGCCCCGGCCGCCACCTGTTCGCGCAGGGCTTCCGGCAGGCTGGCGTTACCCTTGCCCAGAAATCCGAGATTCATCGGGAAGGCTTCCGCCGCTTCCAGCATGCGGTGGATATGCCAGGGCCCCGGCGTGCAAGTGGTGGCAAAGGTGCCGGTGGCCGGCCCGGTGCCGCCGCCGATCATGGTGGTGACGCCGGAATGGAGCGTCTCTTCGATCTGCTGCGGGCAAATGAAATGGATGTGGGTGTCGATGCCGCCGGCGGTGACGATCATCCCCTCGCCGGCGATGATTTCTGTCCCCGGGCCGATGACGATGCCGACTCCGGGCTGGATGTCCGGATTGCCGGCCTTGCCGATGGCGGCGATGCGTCCGTCCTTGATGCCGATGTCGGCTTTGACGATGCCCGTGACGGCATCGACGATCAGGGCATTGGTAATGACCGTATCCACCGTCTCCGACGAAACGCGCTGGCCCTGGCCCATGCCGTCGCGGATGACCTTGCCGCCGCCGAATTTCACTTCTTCGCCATAGACGGTATGGTCCTTTTCTACTTCGACGACGAGGGCGGTATCGGCCAGCCGCAGGCGGTCGCCGACCGTAGGACCGAACATCTCCGCATAGGCCTGGCGGGAAATCTTAGTACTCATTGAACGACCCTCCTGTCACTGCCCGACGGAGGGCTGGCTTTGCACAGCCGGCCCGTTCGTCGGGCGCGAAGCAGTGCTTCGCGAAACCCCCGCCTCACCCTCACCGCGGGAGGGCGAGAACCCCCTTCGGCCGGCCGTGCGGCGGATCTCATAGCGCCCCCTGGATCAGGCCGCGAAATCCGTAGACCTTGCGCTCGCCGGCCAGGGC
>SSTA01000144.1 GCA_009469685.1 Azonexaceae bacterium
CTACGCAGAAGAATCCGGCGCAGAGGATCAACCGGAAGGGTATCCATGGTTCAGGCGGGAGACTGCCAATGGCCGGACTTGCCGCCCTTCTTTTCCAGGAGGCGGATTCCGTCGATGCGCATGCCCCTATCCACCGCCTTGCACATGTCGTAGATGGTGAGCAGGCCGACCGAAACCGCGGTCAGCGCTTCCATCTCGACGCCGGTGCGGCCGTGGCATTCGGCGGTTACTTCGCAGTGGACGGCCAGGTTTGCCGGATCCGCGGCGAATTCGGCGGCGACCCTGGTCAATGCGATGGGGTGGCAAAGGGGGATCAATTCGCCGGTGCGCTTGGCGGCTTGGATTGCAGCGATGCGCGCGATTCCGAGGACATCGCCCTTCTTGGACGATCCGGAAAGGATGAGTTCAAGGGTGGCCGGTTCCATATAGATGGAACCGCGGGCACGGGCGACCCGGGCGGTCTCGCTCTTGCCGCCGACATCGACCATGTGGGCCTGGCCGGAGGCATCGAAATGGGTGAGGGGCGACGTCAAGCTTGGTTACCTTCGGTTACGGGCGCGCGGCGCAGGGCCGCCGGACAGTGGGATATCATAGCATCCATGCGCCTTTCCCAACGCCTCGTCGCCCTTGCCCTGGCCGCCGTGCTCGTGGTCCCCCCCGTTCGCGGCGACGATCTCCCGGATCTGGGCGAAGCCTCCGCCGGCGATCTTTCGCCAGCCACCGAGAAGAAGATAGGCCAGCAAATCATGCACGAATTTCGCTGGCGCGACCCGAGCTATCTGGACGATCCGGACGTCGAATCCTATCTGAATCAGCTTGGCGGCCGTCTCGCGGCGGCGAGCAACGATCCCGGGATCGGTTTCTATTTCTTCGGGGTGAACGATCCTTCGATCAACGCCTTCGCCATGCCCGGCGGGTTCATCGGCGTCAATTCCGGACTGCTCCTGGCCTCCCAGAGCGAGTCCGAACTGGCGGGAGTCCTTGCCCACGAAATTTCCCACGTGACCCAGCGCCACATTGCCCGACAGGTGATGCGCGAGAAGCAATTGTCGATGGGCACCATGCTCGCCATGGTCATTGGCTTGCTCGCAGCCCGTTCCAATTCCCAGGTGGCCAGCGCCACCATTGCCGGCGCCCAGGCAGGGGCGATTTCGGCCCAGCTGGGTTATTCGCGGGATTTCGAGCGGGAGGCGGATCGGTCGGGATTCGATGTCCTCAAGAAGGCCGGATTCGACGTCCGCGGTATGTCCTTGTTCTTCGAGCGGCTGCAGCGCGCTTCCCGTGTCTACGAAAATAACGCTCCGGTTTATTTGCGGACTCACCCGGTCACCGGTGAGCGGATTTCCGATATGCAGAACCGAGAGCAGGCGGTTCCCTATCGCCAGGTGCCCGATAGCCTGGATTTCCAATTGGTGCGGGCCAAGCTGCGCGCCAAGCAGGGGACGCCGGGCGAGGCCGTCAAGGAGTTGCAGGTGCTGGTCGGGGACCGCAAATTTGCCTCGGAAGCGGCCGCCCGCTTCGGTCTCGCCGTCGCCCTGGGGCGCAATCGCGATTGGGTGGGGGCGGAGGCGCAGATCGATGCCTTGAAGAAGCTTAAGGCCCAGTCGCCCATGATCGACCACCTGCTGGCCGATGCGCGCATCGGCCAGGGCGATGCGGCGGGCGGCCTGGCGGTCTATCGCGACGCCATGACGCGCTTTCCGACCAACTACGCGCTGGTGTATGGCTATGGCGATGCGCTGACCAGCCAGAAACGTTATGCCGAATCCCTCCAGTTCGCCGAAAGCCAGCTTCAGCTCTATCCCGAGGACGTGCGGCTGCACAAGCTGCGGGCGGAGAGCTACGCGGGTCTGGGGCGTCGGGCACAGCAACACCGTGCCCTGGCCGAGGTTTTCGCGCTCCAGGGGCAGACTCCGGCGGCGGTGGAGCAGTTGCAATTGGCCCAGCGGGCCGGCGATGCCAATTTCTACGAGCTGTCCGTGATCGACGCCCGTCTTCGGGAGATGAAAAAACGCCAGGAAGACGAGATGAAGGAAAAACGCCGCTGGTAGCGGTAAGATATGCGCCTTTCCGAAATTCTGGGCGCGTACCATGGAATTCGACCGCGAACTTGACGTCAAGGGGCTGAATTGCCCCCTCCCCATCCTGCGGACCAAGAAGGCCCTCGCCGAGATGGAGACTGGCCAGATCTTGCGTGTGCTGGCCACCGACCCCGGGGCGATCAAGGACTTTGCGGCCTTCTCTCGTCAGACGGGTAACGAA
>SSTA01000145.1 GCA_009469685.1 Azonexaceae bacterium
ACGTGGGCGCGATAGGCTTCAAGCACGGCAACTTCCTTTCGTGGAGGATGACTCAAGGGGACAAATATTCTACGACACCAGAACCCGGAGTTGGGTTCGCCCCCCAACCGGGCCTGAAGTCTTATATATGTTATATATTATATGTCGACAAGAAAAGGCCTTCAGCAGCTCGGAAAACCGGAAAAAATCTGGAACCGCCCGTCCCAAGCGGCTGCCGGCCTTGTCCGCATCCGCTGCCGATGGGATCATTCTTAATTATGTCGACCCGGGCTTTCCCCACTCCTCCCAGTTCCAGCGAAGGCCTTCCCAATCTGATGGCGGCCATAGCCGCTGGCCTCGGCGGCGGGCTTCAGCCGGTGGAGCCCCTGCCCGGATTGAGCGAACTCGTTGCCGCAGCGCAAACGATCATCCTCCTGGTGGTCGACGGACTGGGCGAAGCGCAACTACGCCGCCATCTGACCGGCACCCCGCTCGACCGCGCCTATCTGCGCGGCATCGATTCGGTCTTCCCGCCGACCACGGCGAGCGCCGTGGGGACCTTCCTCACCGGCCTTCCGCCGGCCGGCCATGCCCTGACCGGCTGGTATCAGTGGTGCGAAGAAATCGGCGAAATCCTCGCGATTCTTCCCCTATCCCGCCGCGGCGCCGGAGCCCCGGCGCCCGAAGCGGAACGCTGGGCGCCCAGGATCCTCACCCTGCCCCCCTACGCGAACCGCCTTCCAGTCCCGGTCACCCACGTCATGCCGGCGTGGATCGCCGATACGCCCTTCAACCGCACGCTGTCCGGAAACGTCCGCCAGGAACCGTACGCCGCCACCGCCGATCTGTTCCCCGCCATCGAGCGCGCCCTCGATCGCCGTTGTGGGCGGCATTTCATTTACGCCTACTGGCCCAACTACGACACCGCGGCCCACGACTGCGGCCCGGATGGAACCAAGGCGATCGCCCAGCTTCACCGCCTGGACGCGGCATTGAACGAATTCGTCGCCCACCGGAGAGGCACCGACGCGCTCTTACTGGTCACCGCCGACCACGGCTTCGTCACCACGCCCGGCGAACGCCAGCTCGACCTCGCCGACCACCCGGATCTCGCCACCTGCCTGATCCGCCCCCTGTCCGGCGAACGGCGCGCCGCCTACGCCCATGTGATTCCCGAACGAAGGGATTTCTTTGTCGCAACCGCCGAATCGCGGCTGGGCCATGCCCTCTGGGTGGTACCCAGCCAGCGCCTCATCGCCGCCGGCTGGTTCGGCACCGTCCCTCCCCATCCACGGCTTTCCAGTCGGATCGGAGACTTCACCCTCCTGCTGAAGGAGGACTGGAGCCTGATCGATACCCGGCCGGGCGACCGGCATCCCGTCATGCTGGGCATGCATGGCGGTGCGAGCTGCGACGAAATTCGCGTACCGCTTTGTGCATTCCCGCTACGGGCGCCCTGAATCCCGCTTCCCGAGCGCCGCCCCAGTTGCCGCGAACCCGGGACTGCCCTAGGCTACAGGTATCTCAAAACGATGAGGCGCAACAAGCGCCCTGGAGCATACAAGGGAGGAGATCATGGGAAATTCACGCGTCATCGTCTGCGCCGCAGCCCTGGCTTGCCAAACCGCCTGGGCTCAGTTCGCCGTCGAGGAGGAAGACCTCGCACTGGCATACGGCGACAAGCAATTCGTCAGTATCGCCACGGGTACGCGGCAAGCGATCCGCAAGGCCCCCTCCACGGCAACCGTCATCACCGCCGAGGACATCGCCGCCATGGGCGCCCGCACGGTCAGCGAGGCGCTGGAGGCCGTGCCCGGCCTTCATGTGGCCCGCGACGCGCTGCAAAGCAACTATGCCCCGACCTACGGCGTGCGCGGCATCCTGACCTCCGCATCGCCGCAAATCCTGATGATGGTCAACGGCGTGCCGCGGACCAGCCTGTTCCTCGGCAACCCAGATCCCGTGCGCGTCGAACTGCCGGTCGAGAATATCTCCCGCATCGAAGTCATCCGAGGGCCCGGCTCGGCGGTCTATGGCGCCGACGCCTTTGCGGGCACCATCAACATCATCACCAAGACCGCCGCCGAACAAGCGGGAACCCGCGTCGCCCTCGGAGGCGGCTCCTTCGGCACCTGGGAAAGCTGGGTCCAGCACGGCAGCAAGCACGGGGATCTTGAATTCGCCGGCTACCTCAAGGTCGGCACCTCGGAAGGCCAGCGCCGGCATATCGCCGCCGATGCCCAGTCGGCCTTCGATGCGGTGCTCGGTACCTCCGCTTCCCGGGCGCCGGGCCCGGTCAACCTGGGCTACGACAGCCTCGATGCCCAGGGCGACATCGGCTATGGGCGGCTGCGCCTGCGGGCGGGCTATACCGTGAGGAGCGGGATCGAGAGCGGCGCCGGAATCGCCGCGGCCTTGGACCCGGCCGGGCAAATTCGCAGCGAACGGGTGACCGGCGAAATCGCCTGGAGCGATGCCAATTTCGGCCGCGACCTGACCCTGGACCTGCAAGCCGCCTTCCTGCAGATGGGGATCACCACCACCCGCCCCCTGCGCGTCTTCCCGGCGGGAGCCGACTTCACCCTGATCGGCGGGAGCGCCTTCCCCAATGGCATGCTCGGAGCCCCAGACAAATGGGAAAGGCATACCCGGCTTTCGGCTGCCAGCGTCTATTCCGGATTTTCCGACCACCGGCTGCGATTCGGCCTCGGCCATGACCTCCTGGAATTGTATCGAACCGCCGAGAGCAAGAATTTCACCCTGCTCCTGGGTCCGCCCACCGCCCTGGCGGGGGGATTCGGGCCGGCCAGCGGCGCCAATCTCTACCTCTCGCCCCACAGCCGCCGGGTCAATTACCTCTATCTCCAGGACGAATGGAGTTTCGCCCGGGAATGGACCCTCACTGCCGGCGTACGCCACGACCGATATTCCGATTTCGGCGGCACCACCAATCCGCGCGTCGCCCTGGTCTGGGAAGCGCGCCCCGACCTCACGGCCAAACTGCTCTACGGCTCCGCCTTCCGGGCGCCTTCCTTCGTCGAGCTCTACGCGGCGGCCAACCCCGTAGCCTTGGGCAACCCGCAACTGCAACCGGAGAAGATCAGGACGGTGGAAGCATCGCTCACCTGGCAGCCCTCCCCCGCGATCCAGACGACTCTGAGCCTCTTCCGGCACGAAATCTCCGACCTCATCCGGCAGAATGCCACCACCTACGTCAATGCGGGCCGCCAACGCGGCCACGGCGGCGAGTGGGAAATCGCCTGGATACCGGGAAGCCGCCTCAGGCTCAGCGGCCATTACGCCTACCAGAAGAACATCGACGAAACCACCCATAGGGACGCCGGCCTCGCCCCCCACCATCACGCCTATGCCCGCGCCGACTGGCAATTCGCCGGCGACTGGGCCCTGGGAGCCCAGGCCAATTGGGTCGCCGACCGCCAGCGCACCCCCGGCGACAACCGGGATCGGATTCCCGATTACACCACCCTCGATCTCACCCTGCGCAGCACCCGCGCCTGGTCCGGCTGGGATGTTTCCGCCACCATCCGCAATCTCTTCAATGCCGACGTTCGGGAACCCAGCCTCCTCAACCCGGCCCTCCCCAATTTCGGTATCGTCGACGATTTCCCGATGCCTCGCCGCACGTTCTGGATCCAAGGGCGTTACGCCCTCTGAGAGGATTCCTTCCCATGCCTTTTCGCGCCTTGCTCGCCGCCTTGCTCGTCGCCGTCGCCGCCCTGGCGCCGGTCCCGGCATCGGCCACCCGGATCGCGGTGATCTACGCCGAGGCCGACGAACCCGTACCGGACAGCTTCGCCCGCCTCATCACCAGCATGGAATCGCTGCCCGACGTCGAGATCATCCGCCTGGCCCTGGACGCGCACCCGGAGATCACCCTGGCCCAGTTGCTGCGCTCACCTGCCGCATCGACCGCCACCCTACGCCTGGCCGCCGCCGGGGGCAGCGGCATCGCCGTCCTCTATCCGGACATCGGCGAACCCTACCGCAGCGTATTTTCCAAAATCATCGAAGGGATAGAAGACAAGGCGCGCACCCGGGTCGCCGCCTACGCCGTGAGCGGCAGTTTCAATCCCCAGGAGCTCGCCGCCGAACTCAAGCGCCAGGACATCCGGGTGGTGATCGCTCTCGGCCGCAACGGCCTCAAAGCCGCATCGACCCTGGAAAAGGATGTCAATGTGGTCGCGGGCGGCGTGATCTCGATTCCCGAGGGGGATTTGCGTTCGACCGCCGTCCATAGTCTCGCGCCCGACCCGCTGCTGCTCTTCTCCCGCCTGCGCGCCCTTTCCCCCGCTTCCAAGCGGGTCACCGTCATCTACGATGGGCGCCAGAATGCCTGGCTGATCCGGCTGGCGCGCGAAGCCGCGCGAACTGCCGGTCTCGACCTCAATGCGGTCGAAGTCGGCGACCTCAAGACCGCGGTCCGCGCCTACCAGGATTTCTTCGCCGAAGCCGATCCCCGCCGCGACGCCCTCTGGCTCCCTCAGGACAGCGTGACGGTGGACGAAACGGCCATCCTGCCCCTCATCCTCCAGGAATCCTGGAATCGGGCGATCCCGGTCTTTTCCAGCACGGTATCCCACGTCAAACGCGGCGTGCTCTTCGCCCTCTACCCAAACAACGTCGAGCTCGGCCGCAACCTGGCGGCCTCCGCCCTCGGGATTGCCGGCAGTGCCGGCCGCGGACTGACGCCCCTGCGGGAAGTGCTCGTCGCTCTCAATACCCGAACCGCCAGCCACCTGGGACTCAACCCCGGGCCGCTGGCAGGCTTCGACCTCACATTCCCGGAACCCTGATTCCCCCGGCCAGATGGTGGTCTTCCACAGCCTCGCAAGTCGCTTCCGCCGCTCCACCTTTCGCCGCCAGTTGACGGTCCTGGCGGCATCCGGCGTCATCGTACTGACCCTCACGGCCGCGCTGCTGACGGCTTGGCAGAGTAGCCGCCAGATTCGCGCCACCCAGCTCGAACTGGGCATCCGGGTCGCCCAGGGCCTCGCCGCCCAAAGCCGCCTCGCCCTCCTGGTCAGCGCGCAGGAGAACGTCGCCGAAGCTGTCGCCGGTGCCCTCGCCTTCCCCGACGTGGTGGAAGTGGAACTATGGCAATCGGACGGCCACCTCCTGGTCCGCCGGACCAAGGACGGCGCCGCCCCCGGTGAATCCGCCCCCCCTGCCCTGACCACCGACTCCGGACTGGAGAGCGAAACCGCCGCGGTCTGGCGCTTCGTCGCTCCGGTCGAAGCCGGCAGCGAAGCCGATTCCCCTTTCCAGGCCAGCGGGGAAGGTCCCCAACGCCTGGGCGTAGTGCGCATCGCGCAAAGCAAGGCCACCCTGACCCGCCTGATGGCCGAGGTGTTCATGGTGAACCTGGGGGTCGGCGCGGCCTGCGCCGTGGTCTTCCTGTTTCTCCTGCGCCTCCTCTCCCGCCATCTCACCCGGCCCCTGGCCGATCTGGCCGAGACCATGGAGCGGGCGGAAAAAGGCGAGACCGGCTTGCGCGCCCGCCTGGAGGGCCCCCGCGATCTGTATCACATGGCCCATGCCTTCAACAGCATGCTGGAAGCCCTGGAAGAGCGGGAGCGGGAATTGCGCACCGCCCGCGACAGCGCCCTGCGCTTCGCGCGCCTGAAGGCCGAATTCGCCGCCACCCTGAGCCACGAAATCCGCACGCCTTTGAACGGGGTCATCGGCACGCTGGATATGCTCAAGGCTGGCGCCATGGGTGTACGGGAAAGGGAACTGCTGGAACTGGCCTGGGATTCGGGCCAATACCTGCTGGAACTGATCAACAACATCCTCGACTTTTCCAAGCTGGAAGCAGGGAAGCTGGAGCCGGAAAGGACCCGCTTCGACCTCGCCAAACTCGTCCGCAATACGGTCAATCTCTTCGTCCCCCAGGCCGAAGCGCAGAACCTCGCCCTCGAATTCTCCCTGGCCGACGGAGTGCCGGAAGCCGTTCTCAGCGATCCTGCCCGTTTGCGACAGATTCTCTCCAACCTGATCGGCAATGCCCTCAAATTCACTTCCTCGGGACGGGTCAGCGTCCAGGTCGAGCCGGCGGCGCCGGGCAGTTTGACCTTCACCGTCGTCGATACCGGCATCGGCATCAATGCCGATGACCAGGCCCGCATTTTCGATTCCTTCACCCAGGCCGACCCCTCGACGACCCGGCGCTTCGGCGGCAGCGGCCT
>SSTA01000146.1 GCA_009469685.1 Azonexaceae bacterium
CGCGATGCCGGCGGGCGAAAGGCGGCCGGCGCCCAGAAGCGCGGCAGCGGCCACCAGCCGCGCGAGCGGATCGCCGACGGCGGCGAGGTTCTCCGGCCCCAGCTTTCCCCGCACGACCTCAGCCTGGGGGGCGGGCAGCAGCGAGGCTTCGGCCGCCGGCCAATGCCCTGCCAGATAGGCGGCGTAGGCCCGGCTGGCGCCGTCCGCGTCGGCGGCCAGCGGCGCAAAGGCCGGACAGTCGCCACCGGCGAGGCTGGCCAGCCTCAGGGCGCAGACCTTGAGTTCCACCGCGGCCATGGCCGTCGCATTGCCGGTGCGCGCCACTTCCCGCCGGGCGAGAGCCAACTCCTGGCCGGCAACCCGGTCGCGGCCGGCGAGATAGGCCCGGGTATAGCCGGCCAGGGCCTGATGGGCGCCAGCCTGCCAGTCGGGGACCACCGGTCCGCTGCCGCAGGCGGCGACGGCCAGGGCAGCCAGGAGCGCCAGCCCAGCCTTCATGGCAGCTTCAACTCCTGCTCCCGGGCGAAGGGCCATTTGCGGTTGATTTCCTCCACCAGTCCGGAAATGCGACGCAGGCTGGTTTCCACTTCGCTGCGCAGGACGTCCAGATCCTCCGTCGCGCCCTTGGCGTTGGCGGCGACTTTGCCGACGTCGGCCAGCGTCGCATCGAGCTTCTGCAGCGTCGTCCGCGCTTCGGCCAGCATGGCCCGCGCTTCCCGGGCGGTGCGCTGGGCCTCGTCGGCCAGCCCGTCGCGGCCGTAAAGGCGGGCGTTGGTTTCCGCCAGGAGGCGATTGGTCTTGTCGAGGGCGTCGATCACCCGCTGGGCGTCCTGGTCGCTGCCCAGAATTCCGGCGAGGACGCCGTGGCGTCCCGTCATCGCCCCGGTGACCGCGCGCAGATTATCGAGGGTGCGGGCGGCGTTGGAATCGGCGGCCGAGAGCAGTTCGAGATTGCGGAGCAGGACCTGCATGGTCCCGAGCACCTGAGGGATGCGCTCGGCGGCGTCGCCGATCAAGACTTCCCGCTGGGCGCCGCCGGGCAAGGGGGGATCGTCGAGCACGCCGGAGAAGGCCCGAATCCGGGTGCCGCCGACCAGGCTGCGTTCCAGGGTGAAGACCGACGAAGTTCGCAGCCAACGCGCATCCTTGACGGGGACCTCGATGTGGATGTGGGCCTTGGCGTCGTCGCCCAGTTCGACCCGGCGAACCCGGCCGATGGGGAAGCCGGAAAAGGTCAGGTCCATCCCCACCGCGACCCCTTCCGAATTTTCGGCGACGAGGACCAGGGCCTGGGTCGGTTCGAAAACCCCGCGGGCGGACATGACGAAGAAGGCAAAGGCCGCCAGCAAGACCAGGGTCGCCCCGATGAGGACCAGAGCCTTGGCTTTGGCGTGGGGGATGAGCGGCGGGGTTTCGGAGGGGTTCATGGAGCGAAGCAGACCATCAGCTGACGCGCAGTGCAAGCGCGGCGCCCTCGACGATCACCAGGAAGAGCAGGAGGCGCGCCACGGCCCGTAATTCGGCGCCGCTTTCCGACCTGCGGCGCAGGTCGGAGAAGAGCGAAAGGGGCGCGAGGGCCACGGCGAGGGAGAAGAGGAAAAGCTTGAGCGCGAGTGCCGCCGCCGCCAGGGGAGAAAAGACCTGGCCGACGATGCGCCCGTAGCCTTCGAGGGCCCAGAGGGTGGCGCCATGCATGACGAGGTAGGCCACGACCAGGCTGGCCAGGCTGCTGGCCACGGCAAGGACCCATACTGACAGCAAGCTTCCAACGAAGTGAGCGACCACTTCAATCGTCGGCGCGCGGCGGGCGTCGGGGAGCTCCGCCGCGGGGAGGGCGGGAATGGCCCGCAAGGCGACGAAGAGGGCTGCCGCCAGGGGCAGCAGCTCCATGATGTAGACGCGGATCATCGCCTCGAGGGCCAGGTGGGAAAGGCCGTAGCTTGCTGCAGTGACGGAGAAGACCCGGGTCAGCACGCCCCCGAGCAGGAGGCTGGCGAGAAAATAGCCGGGCAGAGGCTGCCAGGCACCGACGCACAAGGCCTGGGCGACGGCCGCCCGGGCGACGGGGTCGTAAGCCCTTGGCGTCACCGCCGCCGCCAGGGTGAGCCCGGCGAAACGGGCCATGCGGCCCTGGCGCGCCAACCAGCGCCGCAGTCCGTCGAGAAAAGACGGGCCGGCCGAGGACAGGGTGCCGCTCACGGCCTGAACCCCGGGGAACGGGCACCTGGCGCCGTAAGTCTTGCAGGAGGGGCGTAAATCATCGAGTTCATGGAAATCGGGAGTCTGGCGAGCGATTCTCCGGGGTTTTCGCGATAATAGCCCAAGCGCCGCCCGAGCCGTTCCTGCGGCCAAGAGGGGACCCCGGCCCGCCTTCGACCATGACTCCCGAATTTCCCCTCGCCGCCCTCGCATTCTTGCTCCCCGCTGCCTTCCTGGCCGGTGCCGTGGACGCGGTGGTGGGCGGCGGCGGCCTGATCCAGATTCCCGCCCTGTTCGCCGCCCTGCCGGGCGAATCGCCGGCCAGCCTCTTCGGCACCAACAAAGGGGCCAGCGTCGTGGGAACCTCCGGCGCCGCCTGGCGCTATGCCCGGCGGGTGGCCATGCCCTGGCGTACCGTCGTGCCGGCGGCGGCCTTCGCCTTCGCCTTTTCCTACCTGGGGGCAGCGGCGGTGGCCTGGTTGCCGCGGGAGGCGCTGCGACCGCTGATCCTCGCCCTGCTCCTGGCCGGCGCCGCCTATGTCTGGAAACGTCCGGATCTGGGTCAAATCCATCGACCCCTGCACGCGGGAGCGCGCGAATTGGCTTTTGCGGCCGGACTGGGTGCCGCCATCGGCTTCTACGATGGTTTCTTCGGCCCCGGTACGGGGAGTTTCCTCATCTTCTTGTTCGTGCGCGGCTTCGGATTCGATTTTCTCCATGCCTCGGCGGCGGCCAAGGTGGTGAATGTCGCGACCAACCTCGCCGCCCTCGCCTTCTTCGTCCCCCATGGGCATTGGCTGCCGCTGCTCGCTTTGGCCATGGCCCTGTGCAACGGCGCCGGTTCGCTGGTCGGTACCCGCCTCGCGCTGCGCCGGGGCAGCGGCTTCGTTCGGCGGGCGTTTCTCGTGGTGGCCGGCGCCCTCATCGCCCGATTCGCGTGGGATACGTTTCTGGCTTAGCCCTTGCGGAATCGGCCGCTATTCAATCAGAATCGGGATTCCCATAAAGCAAATCGTCAGGTCAGTCATCATGAAGTTCGTCAAAACTCCCCTTTCCCGTGCCCTCTGGGCGTTCTCCACCGCCGCCGTCCTCGCCGCCTGTCAGACCACCGGCGGGGGCGCCAATCCTGCCGACGCCAACAACCCCTCGCCCACCGCCGGCAGCAGCACTTCGCAGCAGGCCAACGCCATGGCCGACAAGGCGATGTACAAGCCCATCGAATACACCAATGCCAACAAGAAGGGCCCGACCATCATCGTCATTCCGGGGGAGATCAAGAGCAGCAATGCTTCGTTTACCCAGAAGTTCGGCCCCAACAATATCGCCGACTATGCCGAACTCGAACTGGGCAAGGCCAATTTCAAGGTGCTCGAGCGGGCCGATCTGGGTCCGCTGCTCAACGAATTCACCCTCGCCTACACCATGGGCAATCCGCAAAAGGCTCGCAAGGTCCTCCAGAAAGGGAAGTTCAAGACCACCAAGTGGGTCTTGAAGTTCGACATCCTGAAGGCTGAGCCGGTGGCCCAGGCAAACCAGGGATTCGACGGCGCCGCCCTGGGGTCGGTCGTCGCCATCGCCGGCGGCTCGCGCGGCTCGGCCGCCGCCGGCGTGGCGGTGGGGTCGGTGAAGACCGAGGAATCCACCGGAGTGTGGATCATCGGCATGCGCTACAAGCTGATCAATGCCAACACCACCGAGCAGGTCGCCACCGGCTACACCGAGGAGAAGATGGAGCTCGGTGCCAAATCCACCTCGGTCATGGGCTTCAAGCAGGGCGCCTCCGGCGGCCTGACGCTGGATACCCTGGTTCAGCGCCTGGTGCAGAAGAACGTCTACGAAATCGACGCCAAGTACAAATAAGCGGTAGCTCCGGGGGGGGGGTTCAGCCGCCCCGGTTTGCCCGGTCTACAACGGCGGCGAAAGCCGCCGCGTCCTTGTAGCCCTCGACCCGCAGATCGGTGAGTTCGCGGCCGGTGGAATCGAAGAACAGGATTCCCGGAGGCCCGTAGAGGCCGAAGCGGGCGAGCAAGGCCTTGTCCGCCTCGGAATTGGCGGTGACATCCACCTGCAGCAGCTCGAAGCCCGCCAGGCGATCGCGCACCCCGCGATCGGAAAAGGTGAAACGCTCCATTTCCTTGCAGGAGACGCACCAGTCGGCGTAGAAATCGAGCATCACCGGCTTGCCGGCGGTCTTGAGCCGCTGGTCCAGGGCTTCGACCGTGGCCACCCGGCTGAAGGGCAGATGAGAGACTTCGTTGGTCCCGCTCGGGCTCCGCATTCCGGACAGGGGCTGCAGCGGATCCCGTCCGCCGGCCAGGGCTCCGATCAGGAGCGCGGCGCCGGTGAGCAGCATGACGATCCCGATTCCCTTCCAGAAGCGCTGCCAGCCCTTGGCGTGGGGCGGCAGGGGATCGAGGGCATGCAGGAAGATGGCGGGAATGATGAGGAGGACGGCCCAGGCCAGCATCTGCGCCGCCACCGGAATCACCGGCCCGACGAGCCAGACGGCGGTGGCCAGGAGGACCACCCCGAAGGCCTTCTTGACGGCTTCCATCCACGGACCGGCCCTGGGGAGCAGGCTGCCGGCGGAGAGTCCCACCGCGATCAGCGGCACCCCCATGCCCAGCGCCATGACGAAGAGGGCCGTTCCCCCGAGGACGGCGTCGCCGGTCTGGCCGATGTAGAGGAGCGCCCCGGCCAGGGGGGCGGCGACGCAGGGTCCGACGATGAGGGCCGAGAGCGCGCCCATGAGAAAGACGCCGACGCCGCGGCCGCCCTGGAGATGGCCGGCTTCTTCCGAAAGCTTGCTCTGCAGGGCGGTCGGCAGCTGCAATTCGTAGAAGCCGAACATGGAGAGGGAGAGAACCACGAAGACCGCCGCAAAGCTTCCGAGTACCCAGGGATTCTGCAGGGCGCTGGAGACGAGGGTGCCGGAAAGGCCGGCGGCGACGCCGGCCGCGGCATAGGTCACCGCCATGCCAAGGACGTAAGCGAGCGAGAGGACGAATCCGCGGGCGTGCGTGGCCTTATGGCCCTGGCCGGCGATGATTCCGGACAGGATGGGAATCATCGGGAAAACGCAGGGCGTCAGGGCCAGCCCCAGTCCAGCGACGAAGAAGAAGGCCAGATTGGCCCAGAACCCTGCGTTCTTGAGGGCCTGGGCGATACGGCCGGTCTCGCTGCCGGAGGCCGAGCGCTTTGCGGGCGGCGCATCGGGCGTTGGCAAGGTGACGGCGAGAATCTGCGTCTGGGGTGGATAGCAGACCCCGGCATCCGCGCAACCCTGGGAGGTGACCTTGAGCTTGAGGGGCAGGTCGCCGGTGCCGCTGCGTTCGATGGGCAGGGCGATGGTGGTGGGGCCGTAATAGACCGTGACGCGGCCGAAGTTGTCGTCGTTCTTTTCCTTGCCCGGGGGGAAAATGGCCGTGCCCGCCTTGGCGGCGTCGCCCTCGACGGCAAAGCGGAACTTGTCCCGGTAGAGGTAGTAGCCCTTGGCGATTTCGAAATCGACTTCGACGCTGCGGCCATCCACCGCCCTTGCGGTCGGCTTGAAGGCCACCGCGGGGTCGAGAAATTCTTCGGCGCCTACCAGTCCGGTGGCCGCAAAAAAGAGCGCGAGAACGCTGAACAGGCAACGGAGCATCATGGCTTGAGCGTTTCCTCCGCGACCCAGTTCAGGTAGGCGGGCAAGCCGTGGGTAATGGGCAGGGCGATGATTTCGGGCACCTCGTAGGGATGGCGTCGGCGTATGGTGGCTTCCAGGGCTGGGTAACAGGCCGTGGTGGTCTTGATCAGGACAGGAACTTCTTCAGCCTGGTCTACGCGCCCTTCCCAGGAATAGATGCTGAGGCAGGGGGCGAGGATATTGACGCAGGCTGCGAGCCGGGCTTCCACCACCTCCCGCGCGATGTCCTCGGCGCAGTCCCGATGGGGGCAGTTGGTGAGGACAAGCAGGGTTTCCATCGCCAAATTCTACTTGAGGAGCCGCCGCCGGGTGAGGGCCAAGGCCGCTGCGAAAGCAACCGCGGCGGTAGCCAGCAGCGCCATGACATGGATCAGGGCGCCGGCAGGGACTTCTCCCGCCAGCAGCGGCCGCACCAGGGCGACTCCCTGGGCCAGCGGTAGTGCCGCGCCGACGGCGGCCAGCCAGCCGGGCAACTGGTCGGTGGGAAAGAAGACTCCGGAAATGAGCGTCATCGGCGTGATGAACAGAGTGAAGTAGTACATGAAGAAATCGTAGGACGGCGCAAGGGCATTCCAGATCAGCCCCAGGGCGGCAAAGGCCAGCCCGGTGAGGACGATGGCGGGAAGCGCCCAGAGGGCGATCCAGCCCTGGGCGAGACCGAGGACGGCGACCACGGCGAGAATGGCGGCACCGGAAAAGAGCGACTTGGTGGTGGCCCAGAACAATTCCCCGGCGACCACGTCGCCCAGTCCCAGGGGGGTATTGAGGATGGCGTCCCAGGTCTTTTGCACGTGCATGCGGGAAAATGCCGAGTACAAGGACTCGAAGGTGGCGGCGTTCATGGTCGAGGCGCAGACCGTTCCCGCCGCCAGGAAGGCGACATAGGGCTGTCCCTCGACGCTGGGCAGCAACGCGCCGAGACCGTAGCCCAGGCCCAGCATGTAGATCAGGGGGTCGGCCAGGTTGCCCAGAACGGAGGGAATCGCCAATTTCCTCCAGACCAGGAAATTGCGGCGCCAAACGGGAAGCCAGCCGGAGAGGAGGACGGGGACGGACATGGAAAGGACGAATCGAGCGGGCGATCATTCTACGCCCAAGGCCCGGCGCTATTCCTTTCCTTTCCTTCGCTTACGGGAGGCGCGGATGGGTAGAATGCCAATCGTCCACTACGCATCTCACGGCCCATGACCGCTTGCCTCATTGCCACCGGCGCTGTCGATCCCGCTCTCTTTCGCTGCGGCGATCGCCAGACGCTGGCAACGGCCCGGATTGCCCAAGGGCGCGCGCATCCCGCAGCGCCGATGGTGCGACTGAACAAGCGCGCATGAACGGTTCGCCGCTCCGCGACGCCCCCGTCGGCACCGGTGATCGCCGCGTGATCCGCAACCTCCGCCTGGGCTTTGCCGCCCTCGCGATCCTGGTTGCCACGGCCTGGGCCACCCTAGGCTGGCGATCCTGGGTAGCGGAAAAGGAACACGAGCAACTCTATCTCGCGTCCCTGGCCCGGGTCACCGCCAACTCCCTCGACGAGTACTTCGCGCGCTACGAACGCATCCTCGGGGGTCTCGCCGAGCAGCTGGCGGCCCGCGACCTGGCGCAGGACCTTCCCGGGACCCAGAGACTTCTCAAGGAAGCGGTCCGCGCCAATCCCGATCTGCTGCGCATCGGCATCACCCGGCCCGACTCGACTTTCGTGATGACCGATGACGTCCCCCTCGGCGGCCCGCTGCCGGCGACCAGCAGCAGTCCCTCGTTCCGGGCGGCCGTCGAGGAATTGCGCCGGGGGGTCCCGCTGTCGATCGGCTGGACGTCCAAGAGCGTGATCGACGGTTCCTGGGTGATTCCCCTGCGGGTGGGCGTACGCCAGCCCGAGGGCAGTCTCGACTATATCGTCGCCGGACTGCTTCCGGTCAGCGTCCAGCAGAGGTTCTGGAGCGGTCTCGCTCTGGCGCCCGCTTCGTCCATCGGCCTGCTGCGCGACGACATGTATCTGGTCAGCCGTTATCCCGCGCCGACCACCATGAGCTACGAGGAAGCCTACGGAAAACCGCGGGATGGCGATCTCGCCCGCCATCTGCGCGAAAACGGCTTCCCGGTCTCGGGGATGATCGAAGGCTACAACAGCGTCGCCAAGGCCAACTATCTATGGGCCTTCCAGCGCCTTTCCCGCTATCCGGTGACGGTCTTCGTCTCGACTCCGGTCACCAATACCTGGCAGAGATGGTGGGGCCACGGCCAACTTTCCCTGGGGCTGGCCGCAGTCCTGCTCTTCGGCGGCTACGCCGTCTATCGCTGGTCTCTGGCGCGTCAGCTGGCTTGGGCCGAGGAGCGGGCGGCGCGGGAAGAACACATCCGCTATCTCGCCCTCCATGACGCCCTCACCGGCCTTCCCAACCGGATGTGTCTCCGGGATCGTCTGGAGCTGGCCCTGGCCCACGGACACCGGACGGGAACCCGGGTGGCCCTGTTGTTCGTCGATCTGGACAATTTCAAGGGCATCAACGACAGCCTGGGCCACGGCGTCGGCGATGAGCTGCTGCAGGAGGTGGCGCGCCGGATTCGGGGCGTGCTGCGGGAAAGCGATACCCTGAGCCGTCAGGGGGGTGACGAGTTCCTCATCGTGCTTCCGGACCTCGCCCATGGCGATGCCGCCGCCCGGGCGGCGGACGAGATCCTGGCGGCTCTGGCCCAACCTTTCGCCCTCGAGGGCCACGAACTGTTCACTTCGCTGTCCTTGGGAATCGCCGTGTACCCCGACGATGGAGAGGATTACGAGACTCTCCTCAAGAACGCCGACATGGCCCTGTACAAGGCCAAGGACGAAGGCAAGAACACCTACCGCTTCTTCGCCGAAGCCATGAACCGTACGGCCGAAGAGCGCCTGCTCCTACGCAGGTGGCTACGCCAGGCACTCGATCAAGGCTATTTCGAGCTCCACTACCAACCCCAGGTGGATCTCGCCAGCGGTCGCATTTTCGGTGCGGAAGCGCTCCTGCGGCTGAAGCATCCCGACGCGGGTTCGGTGGGACCCGACCGCTTTATTCCGGTCGCAGAAGAAAGCGGACTGATCGTTCCCATCGGCGAATGGATCCTGCGGGAAGCCTGCCGTCAGGCGGCGGTCTGGCGTCGGGGCGGAGCCGGCGATTTGACCGTCGCGGTCAATATTTCCGCGGTCCAGTTCCGCCGAGGCAATCTTGCCGCCCAGGTCGAGACCGCTTTGAACGAGGCCGGTCTGCCTCCCGCAGCGCTGGAGCTTGAGCTGACCGAGTCCATTCTCATGGAAAATGCCGATGCCGCCGTACGTATCCTGGATCGCCTGGCCGAGCTGGGTACCAGGCTGGCCATCGACGACTTCGGCACGGGATATTCGAGCCTCGCCTACCTCAAACGTTTTCGGGTCGATCGTCTCAAGATCGACCGCTCCTTCGTGCGCGACGTCACCAGCGATCCCGAGGATGCGACCATCGTCAGCGCCGTCATCCAGATGGCCCGGGGACTCGACTTGCGGACCCTGGCCGAGGGTGTGGAGGATGCCGCCACCCGCGATTTCCTGATTGCCCGAGGCTGCGACGAAGCCCAGGGCTTTCTCTTCGGCCGGCCGCTGCCGGCGGTCGAATTTTCTCGCTTCCTTGGTAGCGGGGAGGTCAGTCCCGCAATTCCCGACCGGTCAGCTGAATGAACACGTCCTCCAGATTGGAAGCGCGATGGACGTAGCGTAGTCCCCGGCGCTCGGCGAGCGCCGCCAGCAGGAGCTGGGGTTCGCGGCAGTAGAAGAACGCCGTCTCGCCGCTGACTTCGACCCGCCCTGCGAGGCCTCGGTGTGCGTCGACGAAGGAGGCCAGATCGCCCCCCGCCTCGTCATAGACCTCGATGACCTGGGGTTCGATACGGGTGCCGATCAACTCCCTGGGGCTCCCTTCGGCGATGGCGCGGCCCCGGTCGACGATGATTAGCCGGTCGCAAAGCCGCTCCGCCTCGTCCATGAAATGAGTGGTGAGGATCAGCGTCTTTCCGGCCGCCTTGAGCCGTTTCAGGCGCTCCCAGATCAGATGGCGGGCCTGGGGGTCGAGCCCGGTGGTCGGTTCGTCGAGGAAGAGGATGTCGGGGTCGTTGACCAGTGCCCGGGCCAGGGTCAATCGCCGCTTCATGCCCCCGGACAGGGTTGAGATGCGCGCGGTGGCCTTGCCGGCCAGTCCCGCAAAGTCCAGCAATTCCGGAATCCTTGCCCGGACGGCCGCTTCCCCCAGACCGAAGTAGCGCCCGAAAACCAGCAGATTTTCGGCGGCGGTGAAATCCGGGTCGAGATTGTCGAACTGGGGCACCACCCCGACCCGGGCACGCGCGGTACTCGCCGCTGCGGGAATGGGGTGGCCTCCAAGGGTGATCTCTCCCGCATCCGGGGCGGTCAAACCCAGGCAAAGACGCAGGGTTGTCGTCTTCCCGGCGCCATTGGGTCCGAGCAGGCCGAAGCAGGACCCGGCGCCCACCGAAAAAGAGAGTCCGGCGACCACTTCGCTGCCGCCGAAGCGCTTGCTCAGGTTGCTGACGGCGAGGGCGACAGCGGGATGGGAAGGGGACGGCATGGGCGCGGAAGGATCGTTTCCATTCTACCGAGAATCGTCGGCCGGAGGCGCCGCAGGGTTTGCCCCCGACCTGTCCGCAGAGTGACCCTGCCGGGGCAGAGGCGAGTCGCCAGCGTCGAACGAGCGCGAAACGACGGAGGAGCACGCCGTCAAAGCCGGGAGTGGATTCAGTCCGAATTGGAGTTATGATCAAAGTAATAGTCTTCGGGCCATTGTCGTGATTCCTGTCGCTCGCCATCGCTTGCTGATCGTTTGCGGCTGCCTCGTCGCCAATGCGCTCATGGTCGCCCTGGCGGGCTGGTTTGTGGATCAAAGTCGCCAGCTCTACGAGCAGCGCGCCGAGGCCCGGTCGCAGACCTTGGCCCTGTCCATCGATCAGACCGTGACTGCCGCCGTCGATCGCATCGATCTCAGCCTGCAGGCCGTGGTCGATGAGCTGGAGCGTCAAAAGTCCGCCGGCGGCCTCGATAGCCAAGCCGTCGAGGCCCTGCTGCAACGCTACGGCGAACGGGTTCCCGCGGTGGCGGGAATCCGCGTGACCAACGCGGCGGGGGAAGTGATCCACGGTCCGGATCTCGACCCCGCCAAGCCGGTCAATCTGGCCGACCGCCCCTATTTTCAGACCCTGGCGGCGGATCCCGGCGCGGGCCTGGTCATGTCGCAACCCATCTTCGGGCGTATCGTCGGGCGTTGGATCATCACCTTTGCACGACGTTACGAGGCGCCCGGCGGTCGCTTCGCCGGCATTATCTCGGCGCCCGTTCCCCTGGACGAATTTTCCCGCTTGTTCGCCGCCTTCGACGCCGGATCGCTGGGCATCATCACCCTGCGCACCGCCGACCTCGGCTTCCTTGTGCGCCTGCCCGACAACGGCGTCGGCGAAACCAGCCGGCCGGGGAACACCATCGTTTCCCCCGAACTGCGCCGACTTGCGGATTCCGGCGTGGTCGAGGCCACCTATCGCTCGACGGTGGCCGTGGATGGCCTGGAGCGGGTGACCACTCTGCGGCGCCTGCAGCGGGCGCCGCTGATGGTCAGTGTCGGTGTGGCGGCCAACGACTACCTGGGCGCCTGGCACGGGGAGGTCCGGCGTACCGGCTTGCTGGTCGCTGCCTTTGCCCTCTTTTCAGTGATTGCCGCCCTGGCGCTGCTGCGTCTGGTCGAGCGGGTGGTGGCCGAGGCCGACCGCAACCGGGTTTTTTTGGAAAGCGCCAGCGACGGCATCACCATCCTGGACGAGCGGGGCCGGGTGGTCGAGGCCAATCGCCAATTCGCCAGCATGCTTGGCCATACGCCCGAGGAAGTGGCGGCCATGGACGTCACGCATTGGAATGCCCAATACGACGCCGATACCCTGTTGAACCAGATTTTGCCGAGCAACTTCGCCGCAGCGACCGACATCACTTTCGAGACCGTGCACCGCCGCCGCGACGGCAGCCTGCTCGACGTGGAGATCAGCGTCACCTTCTTCCGCATGGACGGCCGCCTCCTGGCCTATTGCGCCACCCGCGACATCACCGAGAAGAAACGGCAGCAAAGGGCCCTGGAAGAAAGCGCCGCCCGCTGGCGAGACAGCGAGGCCCGTCTGCAGGCAATCATCGAGGCCGAGCCGGAATGTGTGAAGGTTCTGGCGCTCGACGGTTCTCTGGAGACGATCAACCGGGCCGGTTTGGAAATGATCGAGGCGGACTCCCTCGAGCAGGTCAGCGGCTGCGAACTGGCCAAGCTCGTGGTGCCCCGGGATAGGCCCGCTTTCGCCGCTCTGGCCGAGGCCGTCGTGCGCGGCGAAACCGGCCGCCTGGAATTCGAAATCACCGGTCTCAAGGGGGGCCATCGCTGGATGGAAACCCACATGGCCCCATTGTGCGATGCCGAAGGGCGGTGCACCGGGCTTCTCGGCGTGACCCGGGACACCACCGAGCGCAAACGCGCGGAGGATGGTCTACGCCGTGCCGAGGCGATCTTCCGCAGTACCCGGGAGGGCATCGTGCTGACCGATCTCACCGGGACCATCGTCGCCGTCAATCCGGCCTTCACGACCATCACCGGCTATTGCGAGGCCGAGGTGGTCGGCCGCCGCAACAATATCCTCAAATCGAGCCACCACGACGCAAAATTCTACGAAACCATGTGGCAAGCCCTGGCCGCGAACGGAAGCTGGCAGGGGGAATTGTGGAATCGGCGCAAGGACGGCTCCGTGTACCCGGAGTGGCTCACCATCAGCACGATCCTCGACGAGCGAGGCGAACCCACCAGCTACGTCGGCGTGTTCACCGATATCTCGCGCATCAAGGAATCGGAAGCCGAAATGGAATTCCTGGCCCATCACGATGCGCTGACCGGGCTGCCCAACCGTCTGTTGCTCCTCTCGCGGATCGAGCATGCGGTCGCCCACGGCGAGCGTTGCGGCCGCGGCGGCGCCGTCCTGTTCATCGACCTCGACCGGTTCAAGCACGTCAATGACAGCCTTGGGCATCCGGTAGGCGACCAGGTTCTCCAGGAAGTCTCCCGCCGCCTGAAAAGCCGCCTGCGGGATTCCGATACGCTTGCTCGTCTGGGAGGCGACGAGTTCGTCGTGCTTCTGGAAGACCTGGACTCGCCGGAGGACGCCGCCCAGGTCGCCGGCCTGCTGGTCGATCAGCTGCGCGCGGCGATCAAGCTGGATTCCGGCCAGACCGTCTATCTCGGGTGCAGTATCGGCATCAGCATGTATCCCGCCGACAGTCGCGATTCCCACGAACTGGTGCGCTTCGCCGACGCCGCCCTCTACCACGTCAAGGCGGCCGGCCGCGGCCACTACCATTTCTACACCGAGTCCCTGGGGCGCGAAGCGAGCCGCCACCTGGCCCTCGAGGCCGCCCTGCGCAGGGCGCTGACCGCCGAGGAATTCACCCTCGACTACCAGCCCCTCCTGAATATCGAAACCGGCGAGACGGTGGGGGTGGAAGCCCTGGTCCGCTGGCAGCCTCCCGGAGAAGAGCGGGTGCCGCCCGACCGCTTCATCCCCCATGCCGAGGAAACCGGCCTCATCGTTCCCCTGGGGGGATGGGTACTGCGCCGCGCCTGTGCCCAATTCGGGTCCTGGCGGCGGGCAGGACTTGCCCTGGAGACTCTGGCGGTCAATCTATCGCCGGTGCAGTTGCGCAATCCCCTCCTGGCCGAGGAGGTCGCCGCCGTGCTTGCCGAAAGCGGACTGCCGCCCGGGGTGCTCGAACTGGAAATCACCGAGAATGCCCTGGTCGCCCTGGGGGCCGACGCCGAGACGCGGATGGCCGCCCTCAAGAACCTCGGTGTCCGTCTGGCCATCGACGATTTCGGTACCGGTTACTCGTCCTTGGCCTACCTCAAGCGCTTCCGGGTGGACAAGCTCAAGATCGATCGCAGCTTCATGCGCGACATCCCTGGCGGAGAGGCCGACCAGGAAATCGTCCGCACCATCGTCGCCATGGCCCGCAATCTGCGCCTCGCAGTCCTCGCCGAAGGGGTCGAGACCGCCGAACAAAAGGATTTCCTGCTCTCCCTCGGCTGCCCTCTCGCCCAAGGGTTTTTCTTCAGCCGCCCGCTAGCGCCCGAGGCGCTGCAACGCTGGCTGACCTCCCCCACCCCCCGGGTCGCCGAGGCATCGCATCCGACCTGAGGGCGCCGCGAAGGCGTCGCGCAAGCGAACCGATCAGTGGCGCCAGGCGCGGGTGACGATATCGCGTATCAGGTGCAGGCGGCGATGGAAGAAATGGTCGGCGCCCGGCACCACCACCACCGGAAGATCCAGGGGCAGGGCCCAGTCGAGGACGTTCTGCAGGGGTACGGTCTCGTCCGCGGAGCCGTGGATGACGATGGTGTCGTGGGGGACGGCCTCGGTCTCGTAGCTGCGGGTGCCCTCGACAAAGCCGGCGGCGGTACCGACCAGGACGAGGCGCTGGGCCGGGTGTTTGCTCTCGGCCAGGCGCCTGGCGACGCGGGTCTGGCAATAGGCGCCGAAGGAGAACCCGGCCAGGGCGACCGGCAGGTCGCCGCAACGGCACTTGGCGTCCTGGAGTACGGCCAGCAGGTCGTCGGTCTCGCCGACGCCCTCGTCATGGGCGCCTTCGGTCAGGCCGACGCCTCGGAAATTGGGACGGAAGGCGGCGTAGCCCAGGGCGACGAAAGTCCGGGCCAGGGTATAGGCCACCTTGTTGGTATTGGCCCCGCCGCCGATAGGGTGCGGATGGGCCACCAGGGCGATGCCCCGGGGGGCGTCGGGCTTTTCCATGATGACCTCGATCCGTCCGACCGGGCCGTCCACCAGGATTTTCTCCTCGACCACCTTCATATCTTGAGACGCTCCACCACGCGGCCGTGGATCAGGTGTTCCTGGATGATTTCCTCGACGTCGTCCTTATCCACATAGGTGTACCAGACCGCCTCGGGATAGACGACCATGACCGGTCCCTCGTCGCAGCGATCCATGCAGCCGGCCTTGTTCATGCGTACCTTGCCCGGCCCCTTCATCTTCAGCTTGGCGATGCGGTCTTTGGCATAGGCCTGGACGTCCGACGCGCCGTGGTTGTTGCAGCAGATTTCGCCAGGTTCCCGCTGATTGCAGCAGAAAAAGACGTGGTGTTTGAAATGGCTCATGGCTCTCCTCCAGGGAGGAGGGATTATCGTCGATAGCGCCGGGGCGAGGAAATGGCCCTGCACCGATTCATTGCTTACGCCGCCAAAGAGCGACCAGAGCTTTCTCCAGTTCCACCGCCAGGACCGCGCAAACTGCCCAGGCGCCGATCCGCAGCCAGTCCGCCGGACCGATAGCAGCGGTTTGGAACACGGACTGAAGCGGCGGCCAGTAGGTCATCAGTCCCTGGAGTATCCCCGTCAGCCCCAGGCCGGCCCACAGCCAGGGATTGGCGAAGAGTCCGCGCAAACGGAGTCCCCGGGTCAGGGAGCGGCAATTGAAAAGATAGGCGGCCTCCACCGCCACGAAGACATTGACGGCGAGGGTGCGCGCTTCCGCAAGATTGCGGCCCGCATCCAGGGCGTGGAGGAAAAGGCCGAAGGCGCCGGCCAGCAGCAGGAGGGAGACGAGCAGGATGCGCCCCGTCAGGGCGACGCCCAGAATCGGCGCATCCGGCCGCCGCGGCGGCCGGTGCATGATGCCGTGCTCGATGGGTTCGAAGGCCAGCGTCAGACCGAGAAATACGGCGGTGGTCATGTTGATCCACAGGATCTGCAGAGGCGTGATGGGTAGCGTGATCCCGAGGACGACGGCGGCGACGATGACCAGCCCCTCGCCGAAATTGGTTGGCAGCGTCCAGGTGATGAACTTGACCAGATTGTCCCAGACCCCCCTCCCCTCCTCCACCGCAGCGGCGATGCTGGCGAAATTGTCGTCGGTGAGGACCATGGCGGCCGCTTCCTTGGCGACTTCCGTGCCGCCCAATCCCATGGCGATACCGATATCCGCCTGCTTCAGGGC
>SSTA01000147.1 GCA_009469685.1 Azonexaceae bacterium
CTATTCGGATTCCATCAAGGTGGTCTCCGACGACGACGGATCGCCACTTTGGGGATACGGCATCGCGAGTGACGTGACCTCCCGCTGGGAGGCGGAGAAAGCCCTAAGGGAGAGCGAGGCGCTGTTTCGATCCACCATGGGTGCTTCCCAGGTCGGCATCTTTGTCCTTCAAGACGGCAAATTTCGTTACGTCAATCCCTGGCTACTGCGGCAGTTTGGCTATGCCGAGGAGGAAATCGTCGATCGCCTGGGGCCGGTAGACCTGGTGGCCCCCGAGCACCGCGACTACGTTGCCGAACAGGTGCGCCGCCGTGCTGCGGGGGAACCGGGAAAAGGCTACGAGGTGCTTGCTCTGCGCAAGGATGGCAGCGTGTTTCCGGCCATGGTGCTGGGAGCCCCGAGCGTCTATCTGGATAGGCCGGCATCGGTCGGAACGCTGCTCGATATCAGCGAGCGCAAATGGGCGGAAGAGCAGTTGCGCGAGTTGGCCTACTACGATTCCCTCACCGGACTGCCGAATCGCCGCCTCCTCGAAGATCGCCTTCGGCAAGCCTTGGGAGTTGCGGAACGGGATGGCGCTACCCTGGCCCTCTTCTTTATCGACATCGACCATTTCAAGCGGGTCAACGATTCCCTCGGCCATACCGCGGGGGATGAATTGCTCTGCGCAGTCGCCGAGCGGCTGGGGACGGTGGTGCGGAAAATCGACTCTCTGGGGCGCTTGGGCGGGGACGAATTCATTGCCCTCTTGCCCGGGGTGTCCGCCGCCGAAGCGGCAGAAGTGGCGAGTCGGATGATCAAGGCGTTCGCCGAACCTTTCCGCCTGGGGGAGCATGATCTCACCGTCACGCCTTCTTTCGGGATCAGTCTCTATCCCGGCGACGGCAAGGACTTCGAAACCCTGCTGAAGAATTCGGATACGGCGATGTATCGGGCCAAGGAGGCAGGACGCAACGGCTTTCAGTTCTATTCCCGGGACATGAACGTCGCCACGCTAGAACACCTGATGCTCGAAAGCAGTCTGCGCAATGCCCTACCCAATGGCGAACTGACGCTTCACTACCAGCCCCTGGTCGCCCTTGAAACGGGACGTATCGTCGGCGTCGAGGCCCTGATCCGTTGGCGTCACCCCCAGATCGGCATGATCTCGCCGGCCCGGTTCATACCGGTGGCCGAGGATACGGGAATTATCAACGCCATCGGCGACTGGGTACTCTTCGAAGTCTGTCGGCAGGCCATGGCGTGGCAGGCCGCGGGCATTCCCCCTTTGACCGTGGCAGTGAACGTGTCGCCGGTGCAGTTTCGCCAGACCGGCTTCGTGGACGTGGTGGCTGGAGCCCTGGCCTACTCGGGGCTCGACCCGGCGTTTCTCGAACTGGAACTGACCGAGCGCACGGTCATGCACGATGCCGAGGTAAATCTTGGGACTTTGTCGGCATTGCATCGCATGGGAGTGGAACTGGCGGTGGACGACTTCGGCACCGGCTATTCGTCGCTCGCCTATCTGAAGCGCTTTCCCGTGAACAAGCTGAAGATCGATCAATCCTTCGTCCGCCATGTGGTCGAGGATACCGACGATCAAGCCATTGCATCGACCATCGTCAGCATAGGCAAGAGTTTGCGGCTTACCGTGCTGGCCGAGGGGGTCGAAACCAAGGCGCAGTTGGCTTGGCTTTGCGCCCAGCGCTGCGATTTTGCCCAGGGGTATCATTTCAGCCCGCCCCTGCCGCCCGAGGACATGGCGGCCATGCTGCGGCGGCAACCGTTTTTGACTGGAGAGTGAAGTGAACGAGGTGACCATCCAAGTTGGCGGCATGAGCTGCCAAGGCTGTGTGCGCAACGTGACCGGCGTGCTGTCCGTATTGCCCGGTGTTGCGACGGCGGAAGTAAGTCTTGAGCAAGGGATCGCCCGGGTGACCTATGATCCCGCACGGGTGACCCGGGAAGTGCTGGTCGGCGCGATCGAGGATGCGGGATTCGACGCGCAATGAGTGAACTCGCCGTTCCCCGCCTGACCCAACTTGCCCATGGGGGCGGCTGCGGCTGCAAGATCGCCCCCGGCGTCCTCGAATC
>SSTA01000018.1 GCA_009469685.1 Azonexaceae bacterium
GGCGTAGGCGATGGGTCCCGCTTCGGGCTCGAGTTCGCTCGTCAGCGGCCAGACGGGGATGTCGGACAGTTTTTCCTGAACGTGGAGGGGGGGGCCGAAGCGGCGTTCGACGTCGGCCTTGGCAAGATCGCCGGCAGGGGCGGTCGGGCTGGTCAGCAGGATTGCCAGACATGCCAAAGCTCCCGCGAGTCCCCGAATGCTGTTCCCGATGCGGCCCAAGCGGCCGGCAGGGGCGGAAGGCGCCTTGCCCATCGTTGTCTCCGTCGTGGCGATTCCGCAGAGAGGGGAAATCGCGGTGGTTTTACCCGGATTGTAGTTCACGCGGGGCAAGCCGATGGGCAGTCGCGCCTCTTCGGTCAAATTGCCCGGCCACGACCCGGTGGCGGAGAGGCCTCGCGTATAATCCCGGCCTCAGCCCAATGCAGGTGCATCATGCTCGACATCCAGCTCCTCCGCTCCCAACTCGACGCCGTCGAGGCCGGTCTGGCCAGCCGCGGCAAGGCCATCGACCTTAGCGACTTCAAGGCCCTCGAGGCCGAGCGCAAGACCCTGCAGACCCGCACCCAGGAATTGCAGGCGCAGCGCAATACCTTGTCCAAGCAGATCGGCATGCTCAAGGGCAAGGGCGAGGATGCCTCTTCGGTGATGGCCCAGGTCGGTGCCCTCGGCGACGAGCTCAAGGCTTCGGAGGCGCGTCTTGTCCTGGTGCTCGAAGACCTCAATGCCATCCTCGCCACCCTGCCCAATCTGCCCGACCCGAGCGTACCGGTCGGTGCCGACGAGACCGCCAATAGCGAGTTGAAGCGCTGGGGTATGCCGCGGACCTTTGACTTTTCGGTCAAGGACCACACCGATGTGGGCGAAGCCCTGGGGCAACTCGATTTCGCCACGGCCGCCAAGATATCCGGCTCCCGCTTTGCGCTCCTCAGAGGCAGCGTTGCCCGCCTGCACCGAGCCCTCGCCCAGTTCATGCTCGACGTGCATACCGGCGAACACGGTTACACCGAGGTCTATACCCCCTATCTGGTCAATGCGGCGAGCCTCTTCGGCACCGGTCAATTGCCCAAGTTCGAGGAGGACCTCTTCAAGGTGCCCCGGGGCGAAGCCGATCCGCTCTACCTCATCCCCACTGCCGAAGTGCCGGTCACCAACATCGTTCGCGACGAGATTCTTGCGGCCGAAGCGCTGCCCCTGAAGCTTGTCTGCCATACGCCCTGTTTCCGTTCCGAGGCGGGCTCCGGTGGGCGTGACGTACGCGGCATGATCCGCCAGCACCAGTTCGACAAGGTCGAGCTCGTGCAGATCGTCCATCCCGAGCATTCGGAGCAGGCCCACGAAGAATTGACGGCCCACGCCGAGGCCATTCTGGAGAAGCTGGAACTGCCCTATCGTCGCATGGTGCTGTGCACAGGGGACATGGGATTCTCCAGCCAGAAGACCTACGACCTGGAAGTCTGGCTTCCCGCCCAGAAGACCTACCGCGAAATTTCCTCCTGCTCCAATTTCGGCGCCTTTCAGGCCCGCCGCCTGCAGGCCCGCTTCCGCAACGAGAAGAACAAGCCTGAACTGGTCCATACCTTGAACGGTTCGGGACTTGCCGTCGGCCGTACCCTGGTCGCAATTCTGGAAAACTACCAGCGGGCGGATGGCAGCGTTGACGTGCCGGTGGCCTTGCGGCGTTACATGGGCGGCCTGGAACTTATCGAGCCGGCGGCCTGATCCCCTTGCCCCCCTGCATCGCGAGGGGGCCGGCGACGACGTAGCGGGCAGGTTCCTGGCGGGCGAGAATGTCGTAATAGCTGCGGATGTTCTCGACCAGGATCACCGCTTCACCACCCCGGGCTCGGCCTGCCTTCAGGCGTTCGTAATACTTCGGTTGCGCGAGGAGCGGCAGGATGCGTTTCAAGTCGTACCAGGAATCCGGATCGGCCTTCAACTGACGGGCGAGGTTGCGGCCGGCATTGAAGTGCCCGGGGCCCAGGTTGTAGGCTGCGAGCGCCTGCCAGGTACGATCGGGCTCGGCGACCGTGGCCGGTAGTTGATCCCGGAGCAGGGCCAGGTAGCGGGCTCCGGCGGCGATGCTTTCGCGAGGGTCGAGGCGATTGCCGACGCCGAGACGGTCCGCGGTATCCTCGGTGAGCATCATGATGCCGCGTACGCCGGTCGGGCTGGTCGCCTCGGCATCCCATTGGGACTCATGATAGGCGAGGGCGGCGAGCAGCCGCCAGTCGATTCCGGTCTCGCCCTGCGCGGAGACGAAGTGGCGACGCAATCGGGGCAGGACGGCTTCCGTTTTTTCCAGAAAGCGGACGATGTCGCCATTTTTCAGCCGGCGGACATGGCCGAGGTAGCGGTCCTCGATGCGGGCGATCAGTCCTTCGCGACGCGCCTTGGTCAGGAACGCTTCCACTCGCGCGACCAGTTCCGGGTTGCGGTGCTTGTCGAAAATCCAGATCAACGGTTGCTCGTCCCCCAGTTCCAGGCTGGCCTGGAGCGAGGGAACGAATTGTTGTGCAATGGCCAGCACAGCACTGTCGATCAGGGCGATTTCCACCCGATTGGCGGCGACGCTTTCCAGAAGGGCGAAGGCGTCACTATCCTTGATCTCCACCACCTGCAGGTCGGGAATCGATTGCTGCAGACGCCGCGCAGTGGCCGCTTGCCGCGAGCCGGTGAGCACATGGACCGTACGGGCCCCCAGCTCCGCCACCGAATCGAGGGGAAGGGAGGCTTCGTGCTGAACCGCGACGTCCCGGCTGCTGGCAACGACCAGGTTGGCCGGAGTCTCCGTGGAATTCGCCGGCGTGGCCCAGGCAGCACCGAAGTGGGCCTCGGCGCGGGCGAGACGGGCTGAGATCTGGTCGGCGGGTACGGGGACGACTTTTACGCCGACGCCCATATCCTGGGCGAAGGCCTGGACCAGGTCGTACTCGAAACCGGACGGTTTTCCACCCTCATCGAGGGTATAAGTGAGCGGTCCAGGAGCCATGAGCACGACCAGATCCCGTTGCGCTGGCGTCGGAAACGGTAATGGCGCCGGGGTCTGCTCGCAGGCAGCGAACCCGAGGGTCAGGACGAGTGCGGAGATGAAGGCAGGCAGGCGCATGGGGCTTGGGGCTTTGTGCTATTATCGCGCCCTTCCGGAGAGGTACCGAAGTGGTCATAACGGCGCCGACTCGAAATCGGATGGTCAGAGAAATCTGGCACAAGGGTTCGAATCCC
>SSTA01000148.1 GCA_009469685.1 Azonexaceae bacterium
CAATCGAGGGCCAAGACGTGCCACGAAGGCGCCGATCCAAGTAGAATTGCCGGGTCCGCGGAGGCCGCGTCTATCTCGGTCGCCCGGAGGAGCATCTCGGGAGGGTCGTACTTAAGTCGCCGCAGCCCGTCGCCAAGAATCGGGCGTGGTTTCCTGTCGCACTATTTCGCAGAGGAGATACCCGTGGCAATTAATCCCAAGGATTTATCCGCTTCCAATCTGGCTGCCCTCGACGCCCTGTTGTCGGTGGCCAACGCTGCCCTCGAGACCGTCGAGCGCATCGCTTCCCTGAACATGAATACCGTGCGCAGTTCGCTCAAGGATTCCGCTCAGGGTGCCAAGGCAGTGCTGGCGGCCAAGACGCCGCAGGAGGCGGCCCAGCTTCAATCGGCCCAGGCTCAGTCCGCCGTCGACAAGGCCGTCGCCTATACCCAGGCCCTGCAGCAGGTGTCCGAGGAGGCGAGGGCCGAACTGGCCAAGCTGGTCGAGGCCCAGTTCAACGATTTCCAGAAATCCGCCAGCCGTCTGCTGGATCAGGCGGTCAAGGCAGCGCCCGCCGGCTCGGAAGGTTTTGTCGCCGCCATGCAGGATGCGATGGCCAAGGCAACTTCGGCCTACGATCAGGTGACGGCAATGACCCAGCAGTTCGCCGAAGCGAGTCAGGCGACGGTCAAGGCGGCCACCAAGGTGGCGGCCAAGAAGCCCGCCGCCAAGAAGCCCGCCGCCAAGAAGTCTTAATCGAGTGCCCGAGGCCTCGCGAAGCGGGGCCTCTTCGGCTTGCGATCCGCCATCGAGTGATTCCTGATCCTGCGGGCCTGGGTCGCGCTGGCGATACGGCCCGTCGGCAGGGCCGCGATCGGACGATGTGTTCCCGATCCGGAGAGCGCTCCGTTCAAATCATCTGAAATTCCTGGCTGGGGCTGCAAGAGCCGCTCCGATCGGTTACCCTCCGGGCTGACGTCGGCGGCATCGGGGCCGCAGGGAGGGAAGATGTCCGAAGACAGCGCCGGTCTTCAGCCTGCACGGGGCTTGCTGGTCCTTTTCGCGCTGACCGTTCTGGTCAGTGCCTTTCTCCTCTTCCAGGTCCAGCCGCTGATCAGCAAGATCATCCTGCCCTGGTTCGGCGGTAGTCCATCGGTGTGGACCACGGCCATGCTGTTCTTCCAGTGCACGCTTTGCGCGGGCTACTTCTACGCCCACCTGCTTGCCCGCCGGGTGAGGCCAGAACGCCAGGCCTGGGTGCATGGTGCCTTATTGGCGATGGCGGCGGCGCTGTCGTTTTTCGTCGTGCCGGACGCGACTTTCAAGCCTACGGGCGACGAAGATCCGGTGAGCCGTATCCTGCTGCTGCTGGCCGTCAGCGTCGGCTTGCCGTATTTCTGCCTGGCGACCACCGGACCTCTGATCCAGTACTGGTTCGCCCGGTCTTCGCCCGGGGCTTCGGCTTTCCGGCTCTATGCGCTGTCCAACGCTGGATCCTTCCTGGCGCTCCTGTCTTTCCCCTATCTTTTCGAGCCCCACTTCGAAATCGGCCAGCTGGGCGCCCTGTGGACCGCAGGCTTCTGGCTCTTTGCCGTGCTCTGCGGCGCCGTGGTCTGGCGGGTTCGCGCTGCTAAGCCCCTGGTGGCC
Source organism: Azonexaceae bacterium (assembly GCA_009469685.1). Next base: position 1,630 of record SSTA01000148.1, read on the forward strand.
ATGCGGTCCGCTACGCCGTCGGTGCCCTCCGTCACCTTGTCGGCCGTTCCCGGACTCGGGCAAAGGGCCTCCTGGCTTGCCTTGCCGGCCCTCGCTTCCCTCGCTTTCATCGCCACCACCGACCACGTCAGCCACGATGTCGCCCCCGAGCCGCGCCTGTGGATCGCGACCCTCAGCCTTTACCTGCTGACCTTTATCGTCTGTTTCGACCATCCCCGCTGGTATCGGCGGGGGCCTGCGGCGGCCGTCACGCTCCTGGCCATCGCCTTGCTCTCCGGTCGTCACGACATCCCGGAGTGGCTGGGATTCGAAGTGAGCTATGGCCTGACCGAGACGCGCTGGGCTCATTTTGCGACCCTCTTCCTCATCTGTTTCGTCTGCCATGGGGAACTCTACCGAAGGCGGCCGGATAACCCCCGGTTCATCACCGAGTTCTATCTGCTCATGTCGGTGGGAGGCGCCTGTGGCGGGTTGTTCGTCGCTCTCATCGCAACCCACTTCTTCGCGGATTATTACGAATGGTCGCTCGCGCTGGTGGGAGCCATCGGATTGGGCAGCGCCATCCTGTGGGAAGTGTTTGCGCCCCCAGGACGCTCCACGGCCACCGGCTTGCTGGCTGCTACGGCTGCGGTCGTGCTCGCGGGCCTGGTAATCTACTGGGAAGATCCCCTGGGCTTGCGTCGCGACGACGAGCCCGAATACCGGTCCCAACGCGTCCATCAGGCGCGCAACTTCTACGGCACGGTCTCGGTGATCGAGCGGCGCTACCGTGCCCATCCGGCCAATGATCGGCGGACCTTCTACAGCGGTCAGATCATCCACGGCATGCAGTTTCTGGACCCGGCCCGGAAGCGCCTGGGGGTGACCTACTATTCGCCAGGGAGTGGGGCCGGGGAGACGCTGACCTATGCCATGGAGAAGCGGTCAGGGTTGCGGGTCGCCATCGTCGGCCTGGGGGCGGGGACCCTCGCCAACTATGCCCGGGAAACCGATCGCTACGATTTCTTCGACATCAATCCCGAGGTATTCCGGGTGGCTGATCGCTGGTTCGACAACCTCGCCGCCTGCCGCGCCCGGGAGAAGCGCAACGTCCTCGGCGACGCCCGGCTCAAATTTGAAGGGCTGCCCGCGGACGTGCGCTACGACGTGATCGTTCTCGACGCCTTTTCCGGCGATTCGGTCCCGGTGCACCTCCTGACCCGGGAAGCCTTTGCCCTGTACCGGCAGCATCTCGCACCGGGCGGGTTCATCGTGGTGCATATCACCAACAGCTACCTCAATCTCTTTCCGGTGGTACGCCGCCAGGCGGAAGCTCTCGGACTTGCCTGGCGGCACAAGTATCAGACCGAGGACATGGATCACCAGATCCGCCGCAATCACTATTTCGTCATGACCGAGGACCGGGACTACCTGGCCCGCTATCCTTCGGTGCGTCGCCCCATCTTCGACGATCAGGACCGGGTGATCGGCGAGGTGGATCCCGACATACCGGGCTTCCCTTTGTGGACAGACAGCTTCAGCAGCGTCAACGCCATCGAGCTCAAGGACTGAATCCCGGGCTCCGCGGAGGGAAGGACAGAGCCCTAGCAGCAGGCCGACCGACGGGCGGCCTCGCCCAGCGGCTCCGGTACGTACCGGTTGCGTTCGTTGGCCAGCAGAGGCAGCGATTCACCCTCGCCGGCGTAGAGTTCGTGCAAAAGGGCGTCGTCTACTTGCGTCGCCGGGAGGTCGAAGACAATCCGCCCGGCCTTGATGCCGACGATGCGGGGAAAGCAGGCGAGCGCCAGATCGACGGCGTGCAGGCTGGCGACCAGGGTGGCCTTGCGGTCTGCCGCCTCGGAGCATAGGAGGCGGACGGTGGCCAGGGCTTGCGCCGGGTCGAGGGCCGAAACCGGTTCGTCGGCGAGGATCATATCGGGCTCCTGATAGAGCACCCGAGCGATGCCGACCCGCTGCAACTGGCCGCCGGAGAGGCAGTCGCAACGCTGGAAGAGTTTGTCCGCCAGGTCGAGTCGGGCCAGGACCGCGTGCGCACCGGCGATGTCCACGGGATAAAGGAGCGAGGCCAGGGCTTTCCAAGCCGGCCATCGGCCCAGGCGACCGGCGAGCACCGCAGTCACCGCTCGCTGCCGCCCGGGAAGCGGCGGCGCCTGATGTACCGTGCCAATCCGACAACGCAGGCGACGCAGGGCCGCTTCGCCCTGCCCTCCGGGGGCGACGCCAAGGACCTCGACCTGCCCGGATGCCGGGCGCAGGGCAGTTCCGATCACTCCTAAGAGAGTGGTCTTCCCCGCCCCGGAGGGGCCCACCAGGGCGATCTGCTCGCCTTGGTCCGCGACCAGACGGATATCGTCGAGGGCGGTGACGCTCTTGACGTAGGTCAGGCCCACCCCGGCGAGGGAAAAACTCACTTCAGGAGGCCCGCCGCCTGAGCTGCTTTCTCGATCCCTTCGTAATTTTCCTTGCGGGTGGGAATGAATTTCGAGGCCCGCTGCAAGGCCATGATCTCCTTGTGCTCCGGATTGGCGGGGTCGAGCTTGAGGAAGGCGTCGGCAATCCTCTTTACCAGGGCCGGGTCGAGGTCGCCGCGCACCGTCCAGTTGTAATCGAAGTAAGGCGGCGTGGTGGCGAAGACACGGACTTTCTCCGGATCCACCTTCTTCTGCTCCACCAGTTTCTCCCACACCGAGGCGTTCAGCACTCCCGCCTCGGCTTTTCCGGCAGCGACGAAGGCGACGGTGGCGTCGTGGGCGCCGGAGAAGGCGATGGTCTTGAAATCCCGATCCGGGTTGAGGTTGGCCTGCTGCAGGAAATAGCGCGGCATCAGGTGGCCCGAGGTGGACGATGGGGAGCCGAAGGCGAAGGTCTTGCCTTTCAAGTCGGCCAGCGAGGTGATGGCCGGGTCGGCGGTGATGAAGCGCGAGGTGAATTTGGCGTCCTCTTCCCGCTGCACGAGGGGGATGGCCGTGCCGCCGGTGCGGATCTTGGCCTGCACATAGGTGAAGCCCCCCAGCCAGGCGAGGTCGATCTTGCGGCTGGCCAAGGATTCGACCACCGCTGCGTAATCGGAGACCGGGGTGAAGACGACTTTCACGCCGGTCTGGCCTTCCAGGTACTTGCCCAGGGGGGCGAACTTGCGCTGCAGTTCGGTGGGCGCTTCGTCGGGAATGGCGGAAACGCGAAGAATGTCTTCGGCGAGGACGGGAAGGGGGGCGAGAGCGAGGGCCGCGGCGCAAGCCAGCGCGCCCTGCAGCGCCAGACGGCGCAAAGCGGGACGGTTCATGTTTTCTCCGAATTGACTGCAACCGCCACCCCGCGGATGTCGAAGCGGCTTAGGGTGCGCACAAGGCGCGGGATACCTGGGGCGGTACGCAGACCGCTGTGCCCATTATACGGGTGCGCGCCGTGGCAACTGGAACGGGAAATGCTTGTCAGAAAATACGAGGGCTTTCCTCAACCCGGGAAGCTCGGCCGTCGTTATACAAGCTAAGTCCCCTGAGAGGAGAGCATCATGGCAACCCGCGAAATCAGGCTTTCGGTCGCTGAAGAGCGCACCATCTATTACGTGGCTGACGTGGATCGCGCCATGGAGGAAAGCGCCGGCGCCCGCAACGAAGCGCTCGCCGCCCTCTACGAGAAGATGAGGTTGCGCGGAGGCGGGCGCTTCCTGGTACGCCCCTCGGGTGCCGATACGCTGGATGGCCTTTACGACACCTGTCCGAATTTTGTCGCCGTGATTGACGAATTGCGCAAGTACGTCGCGCTGGCGGTGGCCGGAAATGAACCCATGAGTTTCACCCCCATCCTGCTTCTAGGCGAACCCGGCGTGGGCAAGACCCATTTCGCCAAGGAACTTGCCCGAGCGCTGGGGACCGGACACGAATTCATCTCCATGAGTTCGCTCACTGCGGGATGGATTCTCTCAGGCGCCTCTTCCCAGTGGAACAACGCCAAGCCCGGCAAGGTGGCGCACACCCTGGTGCATGGCGAGTTCGCCAACCCCATCGTGGTGCTCGACGAGGTGGACAAGGCGGGCGGCGATTCCCGCTACGATCCCATGGGTGCCCTCTACGGCTTGCTGGAAAAAGAGACGGCACGCCATTTCAAGGACGAATTCGTCGAGATCGACATGGATGCCTCCCATATTCTCTGGGTCTCCACCGCCAACGACGAACGGTCGATTCCCGAACCCATCCTCAATCGGATGAACGTGTATGAAGTACCGCGCCCCGACCGCGACGGCGCCCGCCGCATTGCGGCCGCTCTCTACCGGGAAACCGTCACCAGCCACGATTGGGGCTTTCCTCCGGAAGCCGACGAAGAGGTCCTCGACTGTCTCTCCGGCCTGCCTCCCCGAGACATGAAGAAGCGCCTGCTGGCGGC
>SSTA01000149.1 GCA_009469685.1 Azonexaceae bacterium
ACTGAAGGCGTACCGCTGCATTGCGGAGCCCCTTCGGAGGTCGTCATGGGCAAGATCAGAAAAGGCAACAAGGAACTCAAGAAGCAGGCCCTCCTGACGCCCAAGGAAAAGAAGGTGGCAAAGCAGGTCAAGAAGCACGCCGCCGACAAGGTTCCCTTCATCATTCCTTGATCTGCCGGCCGTCCGGCGCAGCGGCAGCCATTTTCCCGCGCGCGGCACCCGCCGCAGCGTCAGATCGGCGTGATCGGAAAGTCGCCCCGTCCGAGGCAGCCCCCCTGCGCCCTGGTGGCGCGGCTCGCGGAGCGTGGGGCCTCAGGGCGCACCGGGGCGGACCATCTCCGCCGGCCTGACCCAGCAATCGAAGTCCTCGGCCGTCAGATAGCCCAGAGCCAGCGCCGCCTGGCGCAGGGTCGTCCCTTCCCGGTGGGCCTGCTTGGCGATCTCCGCGGCGCGGTCGTAGCCGATGTGAGGGGTCAGCGCCGTCACCAGCATCAGCGACCGTTCCACCAGTTCGGCCATGCGTTCCCGCTGGGGAACGATGCCGCGCACGCAGTGGGTCTCGAAACTGGCCATGGCATCGGTCAGCAGGCGCACGCTCTGAAGAAAGTTATGGGCGATCAGCGGTTTGCAGACATTGAGTTCGAAATTGCCGGTGGCGCCGCCAAAGCCGACCGCCACGTCGTTGGCCATGACCTGGACGCAGACCATGACCAGCGCTTCGCACTGGGTCGGATTCACCTTGCCCGGCATGATGGAGCTGCCGGGCTCGTTTTCCGGCAGGCTGATTTCGCCCAATCCGGAGCGGGGGCCCGAGGCCAGCCAGCGCAGGTCGTTGGCGATCTTCATGAGCGCCACGGCCAGGGTCTTGAGGGCGCCATGGGCCGCGACCAGGCCGTCGTGGGCGGCCAGGGCGGCGAACTTGTTGGCGGCACTGACGAAGGGCTGGGCAGAACTTTGGGCCAGGGCCGCCGCTACCCGCGGGCCGAATTCCGGATGGGCGTTGAGCCCCGTACCGACGGCGGTTCCGCCGATGGCCAGGGGATAGAGGGAGGCCAGCGACGCTTCGATTCCGTCCCGGGCGTGGTCGAGCTGGGCGACGTAGCCGGAGAATTCCTGGCCCAGGGTGAGGGGCGTCGCGTCCTGCAGATGGGTGCGGCCGATTTTCACGAACTCGTCGAAGGCAACGGCCTGCCCGCCCAGGGTCGACCGCAGGCGAGCCAGGGAAGGCAGCAGGTGGCGGGCGATGCCGTGGGCGGCGGCGACGTGCAGAGCGGTGGGGAAGACGTCGTTGGACGATTGCCCGAGATTGACTTCGTCATTGGGGTGGACCAGGCGCTGCTCGCCCCGCTCGCCGTGGAGGAGTTCCGAGGCCCGGTTGGCGAGGACCTCGTTCATGTTCATGTTGCTCTGCGTTCCCGACCCGGTCTGCCAGACCGCCAAGGGGAATTCGGCGTCGTGCCGGCCGGCCAGGATTTCTCCGGCGGCTTCGGCGATGGCCGCTGCCTTGGTCGCGTCGATGAGGCCGAGGTCCCGATTGACCCAGGTACAGGATTGCTTGACCAGCGCCAGCGCGACGATCAGTTCCTTCGGCATGCGTTCACCGGAGATGGTGAAATGCGCCAGGGCCCGCTGGGTCTGCGCCCCCCACAACCGTTCCGCCGGTACCTCAACGGCTCCGAAGGAATCCCGCTCGACCCGCATTTTGCCCATGGCATTCTCCTCTGCCCCGCGACCGGTATCGGCCCGGCCACCGGCCGGGCGGGGCTTCCGGCGCAGCACACTTTCATCATAGGCCTTACTCTGCGGGCTGGCGGCATCCTTCTCCCACGCCGCCCGCCGCCCGCGCGAGAACGTCCCCGGAGAGCGCCGGCGACGCGATGACCGTAGCGGGCCGGTCGCTGCTCATCGCCACGACCGGCCATCGCCGCGTTCGGCACCGACTCGTCATCGTCTGCAGATTAGGCCCAGACGGCGGCCGGGCATGGCCCTTTCCCCGGTGGTGCCGGTCGAAGCGGAGATTGGATCCCCGCCCGTCGGCCTGACCCTTGCGTCAAATCAACCCCAGGCCCGGGATATCCAATAAGCTGAAGAGTCGCTACTCAATCCGAAAGGAAAGGTCCAGATGCAGAAGGTCGCTGGCGGCAAGCTTCGCTCTAGCCTGTTGGGACTGCTCCTCGTGAGCGGAGCGGCGACGGTCCAGCATATTTTCTGGGACGTCCTGCAACCCCTCGTCTGGTTCCTGTTCTATCCCGCCGCCTTCTTTGCCGCGGCGCTGGGCGGCTTGGAAGCGGGTCTCGCCGCGACCGCCCTGGCGACCTTC
>SSTA01000150.1 GCA_009469685.1 Azonexaceae bacterium
CTGGCGGAAATCGTCAGCCTTGTGGAATCGGCGCAGGCGGAACTCGGGGAGGCAGTTTCCCTGTTGCGTCGCTACGCCGATCGGGTCGATCTCGATCCCGGCAGGTTGGCAGAGGTCGAAGGGCGAATCGAAGCGATCCATGGTGCGGCTCGCAAGTTCCGGGTGCGTCCGGAGGACCTGGGCGGGCTTTTGGTTTCCTGGCGAGAGCGTCTTCTTGAAATCGGCGATGCCGGCGACCTCGGCGCCCTGGAAAAGCGCGTCGAAACGGCGCGCAACGACTACTGCGGGAAGGCAGAGCGCCTCTCGGAGGGTAGGCGGCAGGCTGCCACCACGCTGGCAGCGGCGGTCACCGAGTTGATGGCGGAACTCGCCCTGGCGGCCGGTCGCCTGGAAATCGCCCTGCTCCCTGGGGAGCCGGCGGCGTACGGCGTGGAGCAAGTGGAATTTCGCGTGGCCGGATTGGCAGGTGCCGAGCCGCGGGCTTTGGCCAAAGTGGCCTCGGGAGGGGAGCTCTCCCGGATCAGCCTGGCCATCCAGGTGGTGACCTCCCGTTCGGCCAGCGTCCCCACCCTGGTTTTCGACGAGGTGGACGTGGGGATCGGGGGAGGGGTCGCGGAAATCGTCGGCCGTCTGCTGGCCGAACTCGGGCAGGAGCGCCAGGTGCTCTGCGTCACCCACCTGCCCCAGGTGGCTGCCCGGGCGGACTGGCAGTGGCAGGTCAGCAAGACCAGCCGCGAGGGCATGGTGTTGAGCAGCATTGCCGCCCTCGATCCTGAGGCCCGGGTGGGCGAAATTGCGCGCATGCTGGGAGGCGTCGAAATCACCGACATCACGCGCCGCCACGCCCGGGAATTGCTTGGGATCTGAAGCTCAGAAAAGCCGACTGGCAGCCACAACGGCCAGGGCAAGGAAGAGCGTGCCGCTGACCCGGTGGATCCAGACCAGGGGGAGCCGGCGGAGCAATTTGCGGCCGGCGAGAATTCCCAACAGGGACGTTGTGGCGAGGGCCAGCGTCGCTCCTGCCCAGACCGCATCGGCGGAGACAGTGCTACTGAGGCCGGCGACGGCAATCTGAGTCTTGTCGCCGAATTCGGCAAGAAAGATGAGCACAAAAGTGGTGGCAAAGACGCTGTGTCCCGGCTTTTCCGCAACGGTCTCGTCGTCCTCTTCTTCCGAGTAACGTAGGGCATGCCAGCCGAAGACCGCGAAAAGGAGCGCTACCGCCCCGGCGACGACCTCCTCGGGCAGCCAGGCGGCGACCGCTGCACCGAACAGGACCGCCAGGGCATTGAGGAGGGCAAAGGCGACAATGGCTCCTGCGGCAACCGGTAATCCGCGATGGCGGGCGGCCAGGGTCATGCACACGAGCTGGCTCTTGTCGCCCATTTCCGCCAAGGCGATCAAGAGGTAGGCCGCGCCAGCCGAAGTCAGCCAGGCCCCTTCACCGGCGCTTCCCACCATTGTCGGTCCTTACTCCCTGGGTTTGGCGCCGGCGTTGCGGGTAGGACAGTCGGCCTTGTTGCAGTGGGCGTAAAGATACAGAGCGTGCTCCTGGATGGAGAAGCCGCGCTCGGCGGCAATCTGGTTCTGCCGGCGCTCGATCTCGGGATCGTAGAATTCCTCGACCCGGCCGCAGTCGATGCACACCAGGTGGTCGTGGTGCTTGCCGGCATTGATTTCGAAGACTGCCTTGCCCGACTCGAAGAAGTGCCGTTCGAGCAGCCCGGCCTGCTCGAATTGGGTCAGCACCCGATAAACGGTCGCCAAACCGATGTCCATGCCTTCCGCGATGAGCGCTCGATAGACGTCTTCCGCAGTCATGTGGCGGATGCTGCTCTTCTCGAACAACTCCAGGATCTTGAGGCGGGGGAAAGTCGCCTTGAGCCCCATATTCTTGAGGCTTTGGGGATCGCTCATCGTGCTTTTTCCAGTGGCGGCAGGGCCGGAGGGGCGGTTGATTTCGGGTATGATAGTACGCTTCGGCAACATTCTAGAAATCCCTTCTTTTCGTCCATGCGATCCCAAATCCGCTTGATCGTCGGTGCGGCCTGTCTTTGGCTGGCTGCTTGCTCGAATGTTCCCCGGATCGTCACGGAGTACCGGATTGACGTGCAGCAGGGCAACGTCCTCACCCAGGACATGGTGTCCCAGCTCAAGCCTGGCCAAACCCGGGACCAGGTGAGATTCATCCTGGGAACCCCCCTGTTGGCGGACGTTTTCCACGCCCAGCGTTGGGATTACGTCTATCGGCTCCAGAACGGGCGTACCAATGCTGTCGAAACCCGCAAGTTTTCGGTATTCTTCAACGCTGATGGGCGTCTGGAGCGGGTTTCCGGGGATGTCGAGGTTGCCGAGGCAGCCGATCTGACGGCTCCGGTCGCCAACAGCCGGGTGATCGATCTGGGGGCGCTGCCGGCCGATGCCGAAGGCAAGCCGCTTCCACCCGTGGAAGAAAAGGGCTTCTTCGGCCGCATGCTCGAAAAAGTGGGTTTATAACCAGCGAGGCAAGACATGAAGGGACTGCGTATCGGCATCGTCGGTGCCGGGGGCCGTATGGGACGGATGCTGATCGAGGCGGTCCTCAAGGATGGCGAAGCGATCCTGGCTGCGGCGGTCGATCTCCCGGGCAGCCCCCACCTGGGGCGGCCCGCCGGCGAACTGGCCGGGTTGCCCGGAGGGGCGCCGATCAGCGACGATCTGAAGTCCGCCCTGGCCTCGTGCGATTGTCTGATCGATTTCACGCGCCCCGAGGGCACCCTTCAGCACTTGGCCCTCTGCGCGAGCCAGGGCGTTGCGATGGTGATCGGCACGACGGGCTTCGATGCCGCGGGCAAGGCGGCCATTGCCGCCGCCGCCGAGCGCATTCCCATCGTTTTCGCGCCCAACATGGCGGTCGGCGTGAACGTCGTCTTCCGGCTCCTGGACGTGGCGGCCCGCATCCTGAATCAGGGCTATGACGTGGAAATCGTCGAAGCCCATCACCGGATGAAGGTGGATGCCCCTTCGGGCACCGCGCTGCGTATGGGGGAGGTCGTTGCGGCGGCGCTGGGGAGGGATTTGCGCGAGTGCGCGGTCTACGGCCGCGAGGGGGTGACCGGCGAACGGGATCCTTCGACCATAGGTTTTGCCACCGTGCGCGGTGGGGACATCGTCGGGGATCACACGGTAATGTTCTGCGGTATAGGCGAACGGGTGGAAATCAGCCACAAGGCAGGTGGGCGCATGCCCTATGCGCTGGGCGGCCTGCGCGCAGCCCGATTCCTTTCCGGCAAGGCCAAGGGGCTGTTCGACATGCAGGATGTCCTCGGGTTGCGGTGAACAGAGGCGAACCCAAGCGTGCCACGAGATGAAGCCGTACAGCTTCAAATGGCCTTTCGCCTTCTGCCCTGATCGGCCATGAAATCCCAACTCCTCAACCGCCAACTCCAGGAGATCTTTGCTGGAGGGGGAGAGGAACGTTTGCGGGGGCTGCTCGCGGGTATCGAAGCGAGTCACGGCGATCTGGCCCGCGGCGTGGCGCGCTTGCTCGAGGCGGCCGACGGCACCTATGCCATGTACGCCAACCTGCAGCACTGGCAGAACGAACTCTCGGGCGACGCGCTCTCGGACTGGAATCTGCGCAGCGGCAATATCGAGTCCGGTCGCAAGTGGAAGACCCTGCTCGGTTACGAGGCCGCGGAAGGCGACGATAGCGTCGCCGGATGGCAGCGGCTGGTCCATCCGGAGGACTTGCGGACCCTCCAGTCCCGCATTGCATCTAATTCCGAGCAGCGCGGCCAGCCCTTCTCCGCCGAGGTTCGCATGCGGAACAAGGGGGGCGACTGGCGCTGGATGCAGGTGCGGGGCCTGGTGACCGCCCGCGACGCCGACGGCGAACCGCTGCGCATGCTGGTCCTCCATCGGGACATCAGCGCCGAGAAGGAGTCCGCCGCGAAGCTCATCGCCGCCAAGGAATCGGCGGAAACCGCCAACCGCGCCCGGGGAGCCTTCCTGGCCAATATGAGCCACGAGATCCGCACGCCGATGAACGGGATCATCGGCATGACCGAACTCGCCCTGGATACCGCCCTGGACGCCGAGCAGCGGCATTACCTGAAGACGGTCAAGTCGTCGGCCGAGGCGCTGCTCACCATCGTCAACGACATCCTCGACTTTTCCAAGATCGAGGCCGGAAAGATGCAGGTCGAGGCGATCAGCTTCAACCTCACCGATCTGGTCCTGGAGGCGGCCCGGGTCATGGCGGTCGGCGCCCACAAGAAAGGACTGGAACTGCTGGTCAGTCTGGCTCCGGAGGTTCCCAGCCGGCTGATCGGCGATCCCATCCGGATTCGGCAATTGCTGACCAATCTGCTGGGCAATGCGATCAAATTCACCGAAAAGGGCGAGGTTCAGGTCGAAGTCGGCGTGGAGCGTGCGACTCCGCATTCCATCTGGCTCCGGTTTCTTGTCCGCGATACCGGGATCGGCATTGCGCCGGAGAAGCAGGGGGCCATTTTCGACGCGTTTTCCCAGGCCGATGTGTCCACCACCCGCCGCTTCGGCGGTACCGGGCTGGGTTTGGCGATCTGCTCGCGCCTGGTGCAACTTCTCGACGGCAGAATCTGGCTGGAGAGCGCCGAGGGCAAGGGAGCGCGATTCTATTTCACCGCCCGCTTCGGACTCGATCGCGAAGCGGCTGTGGTCGAGGTGCGCAAATTTTCGGGGCGCCGGGCGCTGGTGCTGGACGACAATCCCCATTCGGTCAGGCATCTGGTGGGTCTGTTGGAACGCCTAGGCGTGCAGGCCTCCGGGGCCGTCGAAGCGGGGGCCGCTCTGGAGGCCATCGATCGATCGCGATCGGTGGATTTTCCCTACGATCTCATCCTTGCCGATGCCACCATGGAAGCGCCTGGCGGGTTTGCCCTTGCCGAGCGCTGGAGCGGCGGACTCCAGCGGGAAAAGCTGGTGATGTTGATCACTACCGAAAATCAGCGCCATGACCTGAATCGGCTCCGGGAATTGAAGGTTTCGGCGCACTTGGTCAAGCCCGTGGGCCCAGCCGACCTGGGTGATGCCATTGCCCTGGCCCTCGGCGAATCGGCGGGAGAAGAGGAAGGAAGCCATCTCCTTGCAGCCTTCGACGTGGATACTGGACACACGCCGGGGAGCGAGCCGGTTCTGGACATCCTCCTGGTCGAGGACAATCCGGTCAATCAGGAACTTGCGGTGCGCGTCTTGCAGCGTCGTTCTCACCGGGTGGTGGTGGCGAATAACGGCGCCGAAGCCCTGGAGTGGTTCGAGAAGCAACGCTTCGACGTCATACTGATGGACATGCAGATGCCGGTGATGGGGGGTGTCGAGGCGGCCGAGGCCATTCGGGCCCGCGAAATGCGCCGCAGCTGGGTGGTCTCCGATACCTTCAAGCCGGTGTGGATCATCGCCATGACCGCCAACGTCATGGACAGCGACCGTGAGCGTTGTCTGCAGGCCGGCATGAACGACTATCTGGCAAAACCCCTGCGGCCCGAACAGCTCTTTGCCGCTCTCGATCGAGCAGTCGACGAGGATTCCGTCGGCAGTACCAGTTTGTGGGAATTCGGCACCGGAACCGCCACGGTCCGCCTCAACATGGAGGCCGCTCTGAACGAAATCGGCGACGCGGACTTGCTGGCCAATATGGCCGGAATGATGCTCGCCGAGTGGGACAGTCACGTCGAACATCTGCGCCAGTCTTTGGCGGCTCGGAGCCAATCCGAGTTGCGCATGCATGCGCACACCCTGAAAAGCCTTCTGGCCATGTTTCATGCGGACACTGCACGCCAGTTGGCCCTGGAGCTTGAACAAGCCGCCGTCGCGCCGGAAGGAATCTCGTGGGACGATTGCGCCAGGCGCCTGGCCATCCTTGAGCAGGAAATGGCCGAAGTCAAACCCGAGCTCAGAGGTTTCGTGGAGTCTCGGGGGAGGCACTGACCTTGCCTGCGAGGCCCGATTTCAGCTAGAATTTCAAGGTTTTGGACCTGCGAGCGGGGAGGCTTTGTCTCCCCGCTCGGCACATCATAAGTCGAATACAGGAGCGCGCCGTGCCGTTGTTGCCCTCATTCTCACCCGCGCTTCTCGCGCTTGCCGACGGAACGGTTTTCAGGGGGCAATCGATCGGTGCCGACGGACTGGCCAGTGGCGAGGTGGTTTTCAATACCGCCATGACCGGCTATCAGGAAATCCTCACCGATCCGTCGTACTGTCGCCAGATCGTTACACTGACCTATCCGCATATCGGCAACGTCGGTTGCAATGCCGAGGATTTCGAATCCGGCGCCAATTTCGCGGCGGGTCTGGTCATTCGCGATCTTCCCCTACGGGCCTCCAACTGGCGGATGGAGGATAGCCTCTCGGCCTACCTCAAGAAACACGGCATTGTCGCCATCGCAGGCATCGATACGCGCAAATTGACCCGCATCCTGCGGGAAAAGGGGGCTCAGGCAGGATGCATCCTGGCCGGCGAGGCGGACGAGTCCAAGGCCTTGGCCATGGCCAGGGCCTTTCCGGGCTTGGCAGGAATGGATCTGGCAAAAGTGGTTTCCGCCAAGGAGGGGTATGCCTGGAGCGAGGGCGAATGGACCCTCAAGGGCTACCGGCCCGGCGGTGAAGCGCGCTTCCACGTGGTGGCCTACGATTTCGGGGTCAAGAGGAACATCCTCCGCATGCTCGCTCAACGCGGCTGCAGGCTGACGGTCGTGCCGGCCCAGACGCCGGCTGCCGATGTCCTGGCGATGAGGCCGGATGGTGTCTTCCTCTCCAACGGTCCCGGCGATCCGGAACCTTGCGACTATGCGATTGCGGCCATCCGCGAGTTCCTCGAGCGCGGGGTGCCGGTGTTTGGCATCTGCCTCGGTCACCAACTGCTGGGATTGGCCTCCGGCGCCAGGACCGTCAAGATGAAATTTGGTCACCACGGCGCCAACCATCCGGTCAAGGATTTGGATACCGGCCAGGTCCTGATCACCAGTCAAAATCACGGTTTTGCAGTGGACTCGCAGACGCTTCCGTCGACGCTGCGCGCCACCCACGTGTCCCTCTTCGATGGGTCGCTGCAAGGCCTTGCGCGTACCGATGTGCCGGCGTTCTCCTTCCAGGGCCACCCGGAGGCGAGCCCCGGACCCCATGACGTGGCCTACCTCTTCGACCGTTTCCTCGATCTCATGACCCGCGGCGTGGCCGCGCTGCAGCCGGCCCCCTAAGGCAAGGCAGGATTCACCATGCCCAAGCGTACAGACATCCAGAGCATCCTCATCATCGGCGCCGGTCCGATCATCATCGGCCAAGCCTGCGAATTCGACTATTCCGGCGCCCAGGCCTGCAAGGCTCTGCGGGAGGAAGGCTACAAGGTCATTCTGGTCAATTCCAACCCGGCCACCATCATGACCGATCCGGAGATGGCCGACGTCACCTATATCGAGCCCATCACCTGGCAGGTGGTGGCCAAGATCATCGACCAGGAACGCCCCGATGCCCTGCTGCCCACCATGGGGGGGCAGACGGCGTTGAATTGCGCGCTCGACCTCGATCGCGAGGGGATTCTGGCCAAGTTCGGCGTGGAACTCATCGGTGCTTCCAAGGAGGCCATCGACAAGGCGGAAGACCGCGAGAAATTCAAGGACGCGATGACCAAGATCGGCCTTGGCTCAGCCCGATCGGCCATCGCCCACAGCATGGAAGAGGCCCACCAGGTCCAGGCTTCCATCGGTTTCCCCACCATCATCCGTCCCTCGTTCACCTTGGGGGGCACCGGCGGCGGTATCGCGTACAACACGGAAGAGTTCGAGACCATCTGCAAGCGCGGCCTGGAAGCCTCGCCCACCCATGAGCTGCTCATCGAGGAAAGCCTTCTGGGCTGGAAGGAATACGAGATGGAAGTGGTCCGCGACAAGGCGGACAATTGCATCATCATCTGCTCCATCGAGAACCTGGACCCCATGGGCGTGCATACCGGCGACTCGATCACCGTCGCCCCGGCGCAGACCCTGACGGACAAGGAATACCAGATCATGCGCAACGCCTCGATTGCGGTGCTGCGTGAGATCGGCGTCGATACCGGCGGCTCCAACGTCCAATTCTCGATCAATCCCAAGGACGGTCGGATGATCGTCATCGAGATGAACCCGCGGGTCTCCCGTTCCTCAGCGCTGGCTTCCAAGGCTACCGGCTTCCCGATTGCCAAGGTGGCGGCCAAGCTGGCCGTCGGCTACACCCTCGACGAACTGGCCAACGAGATCACCGGTGGCAAGACGCCGGCGTCCTTCGAGCCGTCGATCGACTATGTGGTCACCAAGGTGCCGCGTTTTGCCTTCGAGAAATTCCCGACTGCCGACTCGACCCTGACCACCCAGATGAAGTCCGTCGGTGAAGTCATGGCCATTGGACGCACCTTCCAGGAGTCGCTCCAAAAGGCCTTGCGCGGCCTTGAAGTGGGTGTGGATGGGTTCAATCTCAAGTCCGTCGATCCGGAAACCATCGACGAGCAGCTTGCCCGTCCGTCGCCGGATCGCCTGTGGTACGTGGCGGATGCCTTTGGCGTCGGCATGAGCGTCGAGAAAGTCTTCGATCTGACCAAGATCGACCCCTGGTTCCTTGTGCAGATCAAGGAAATCGTCGATCTAGAACTCCTCATCGAAAAGCGCACCCTGGATTCCATCACGGTCGACGAATTGCGTTATCTCAAGCGCAAGGGATTCGCCGACCGTCGCCTGGCCTATCTGACCAAGACCTCCGAATCCGCCGTTCGCGAGCGGCGCCACGCCCTCGGCGTACGCCCAGTCTATAAGCGCGTGGACACCTGCGCCGCCGAATTCGCCACCGGGACCGCCTACATGTACTCGACCTATGAGGAGGAGTGCGAAGCGCAACCGACGGACAAGCAAAAGATCATGGTTCTCGGCGGTGGCCCGAATCGCATCGGACAGGGTATCGAGTTCGACTATTGCTGCGTCCACGCCGCCATGGCCATGCGGGAAGACGGTTATGAAACGATCATGGTCAATTGCAATCCGGAGACCGTGTCAACGGATTACGACACCTCGGATCGCCTCTATTTCGAGCCCCTGACCCTTGAGGACGTGCTGGAAATTGTCGCCGTCGAGAAGCCCGTGGGCGTGATCGTCCAGTACGGCGGTCAGACGCCTCTGAAGCTCGCCCTGGCACTGGAAGCCAACGGCGTGCCCATCATCGGCACGACGCCGGAATCGATCGACATTGCCGAGGACCGCGAACGCTTCCAGAAGCTGCTCCAGGAGCTGGGCCTCAAGCAGCCGCCCAACCGTACCGCCCGCACCGAAGCCGATGCTCTTCGCCTGGCGGCCGAGATCGGCTATCCCCTGGTGGTGCGTCCCTCCTATGTCCTCGGTGGCCGGGCCATGGAAATCGTCCATGAGCAGAAGGATCTCGAGCGCTACATGCGCGAGGCGGTCAAGGTCTCCAACGACTCGCCGGTGCTGCTCGACCGCTTCCTCAACGACGCCTGCGAGGTGGACGTCGACGCCCTTTCCGACGGCGAAGAAGTCATCATCGGCGGCGTCATGGAACATATCGAGCAGGCTGGCGTGCATTCCGGCGACTCCGCCTGTTCCCTGCCGCCTTACTCGCTGGGGAAGGAAATCCAGGAGGAACTTCGCCGGCAGACCAAGCTGATGGCCAAGGCACTCAACGTGTGCGGCCTGATGAACGTCCAGTTCGCCATCAAGGACGATCAGGTCTATGTGCTGGAAGTCAATCCGCGGGCTTCGCGCACGGTGCCCTTCGTTTCCAAGGCGACCGGCCTGCAGTTGGCCAAGATTGCCGCCCGCTGCATGGCCGGCAAGAGCTTGCGGGCCCAGGGCGTGACTGCGGAGGTCATTCCTCCCTATTACTCGGTGAAGGAGGCGGTGTTCCCCTTCGTCAAATTCCCCGGCGTCGATACCATCCTGGGGCCCGAGATGAAGTCTACCGGCGAAGTGATGGGGGTCGGTACCGATTTCGCGGAAGCTTTCGTCAAGTCGCAGCTGGCCGCAGGCGTGCGCATGCCTCGTAGCGGCAAGGCCTTCCTGTCGGTCAAGGACGGCGACAAGGCCAAGGCCGTCGAGGTGGCACGCCACTTGAGCGAAGCCGGTTTCCATCTGGTGGCGACGCGCGGTACCGCCCATGCCATCGAGGCGGCCGGATTGCCGGTGCAGTCGGTGAACAAGGTGACCGAGGGGCGTCCTCACATCGTCGATATGATCAAGAACAACGAGATCGTTCTCATCATCAATACCGTGGAAGAAAAGCGCGGCGCCATCCAGGATTCCCGTTCCATCCGCACCTCCGGCCTGCAGGCCCGGGTGACCATGTACACCACCATCTGGGGGGCTGAAGCGGCGGCGGAGGGGATGCGCAACCGGAGCGATCTGGTGGTGTATCCTATCCAGACCCTGCACGCGCAGCTTCACTGAACAACTCACCGGACCGCCGGGGACGCCAACGAGGCGCCGGCGGTCTTGCTTTTTGCTGGAAGAACCATGAGCAAGATTCCCCTGACCGTAACCGGTGCCGAGCAACTGCGCGCCGAACTGCATCGCCTCAAGACCGTCGATCGTCCCAGTGTGGTGGCGGCCATCGCCGAGGCGCGCTCCCATGGCGATCTTTCGGAAAATGCCGAGTACGACGCGGCCAAGGAGCGCCAGGGCTTTATCGAGGGGCGTATCCAGGAAGTCGAGGCGAAGCTCTCGAATGCCCAAATCATCGATCCGGGGCTGCTGGACGCCGACGGCCGCTGCGTTTTCGGTGCTACGGTGGAAATGGAAGATCAGGATAGCGGCGATACCGTGACCTACCAGATCGTCGGCGAGGACGAGGCCGACCTCAAGGTCGGCAAGATTTCGGTCAATTCTCCGGTGGCTCGAGCGCTGATCGGCAAGTACGCGGGCGACATCGCTCAAGTCCAGGCGCCGGGCGGCATGCGCGAGTACGAAATCATCGACGTTCGTTATCAGTAGGATCTGCAGCGCAATGCAGCCAGCGCCGACACGTTTCCCAGGCCCTTTGTCCCCTGCAGCCCGAGGGAGCGCGTCTGGCCGGCGGCGTTTTCCTGACATTGGCGAGTGCTTGAGGTAAGTGCGTACCCTTGCGGAAACGTTTTATCGCTGGGTACTGGTGCTGTGGATCGGCGGTCACTGTACCGTGGGTTACCTCGTGGCGCCCTTGCTGTTCACCGGCCTGGGCGATCGGCAATTGGCGGGACTCGTGGCGGGGAGATTCTTTGCGCTGATCGGGTGGATAGGCCTCGCCGGAGGCGCTTATCTCCTGTTATTCCTGATCGCACGCTGGAGGGCGTCGGCGTGGAAGCGTTCGGTGTTCTGGTTGACGCTTACGCTCCTGATGCTTGTTGCGGTCGGCCAGTTCGGCATTCAACCGCTCATGGCTCAGTTCAAGGCCGATGCGTTGCCCCGGGACGTCATGGATATCGCCCTGCGCGACCGTTTCGTGCTCTGGCATGGCCTTTCCCAGGTGGTGTACGGGATCGAGACGTTGCTTGGCCTTTGGCTGGCGGCGTGGATGGACCGGGGCCTACGCTGAGACGACGAGGCATCCGGACCCGCGCAGCAAGCTGCCTCGCCTCCGCTTCCCCGGGGCGTGCGTGGAGGTCAGTTCTGGTACGAGCGCTTGGTGCGCGGCGGTGCCCTGCGTGCCGCGCGCTTGGCAGGAGCGTTGTCGGGCGGGGCGGGGCGCCAGACCACCAGCAGTTTGCCGATGTGCTGGACCGGTGCTGCCTCCAACTGCTCGCAGATGGCGGCGAGATAGTCCTGGCGCGCCTTCCGGTCGTCGCCATAGACGCGCACCTTGATCAATTCGTGGGCTTTGAGACAGGTGTCGATTTCCTTCAGGACGGCATCGGTCAGACCGTTTTCCGCGATCGAAACGACGGGATTCAGACTGTGGGCCCGAGCGCGCAGCGCGCGTCGTTGATCGGCGGATAATTGCAGCATGGAAAACCTTTCGAAAACGGCATTTTAGCGAATGGCCAGAACCAGAACCAGCAAAGCGTGGATGCAGGAGCACGTGACCGATCCCTTCGTTCAACGGGCGAAGAAGGAAGGGTGGCGATCCCGCGCCGCCTTCAAGCTGATGGAAATCGACGACAAGGACGCCTTGCTGAAAAGGGGCGAGGTTGTTGTCGACCTGGGGGCGACCCCCGGAGGCTGGTCCCAGGTGGCCGCCAAGCGGGTGGGTGAGGGCGGTTTGGTTTTCGCGCTCGACCTTCTCGCCATGGAGCCCGTCCACGGCGTCCACTTCATTCAGGGAGATTTCCGGGAGGACGCAGTCCTCCATCAATTGGAGGTTCTGCTCGGCGGAAGGCAAGTGGGACTTGTAATGTCCGACATGGCCCCCAATATGTCTGGCGTGAACCTGGTTGACCAGGCCCGAGTGATGCACCTCGCGGAACTCGGACTGGAATTCGCCAAGGCGCACTTGAAACCGCAGGGCGCGTTCTTGGTCAAAGTTTTTCAGGGCAGTGACTACGCTGCCTTCCTGAAGGCCATGCGGGAAACCTTTTTGACCGTGGCGGTCAGGAAACCCGAAGCTTCCCGCGACCGCAGTCCCGAGCTTTATCTGCTCGGGCGTACGTTGCGCTGAAGGATTTTGTTTAAAATGACGCTTTTAAGGCTCCGTGCAGCGTAAAGGAGAGCAAGCTTGAACAACATGTTCAAAAACCTGGCGATCTGGCTCATCATCGGTCTCGTGCTGATGACTGTATTCAATCAGGTCAGCAATCGCCAGGTGTCCCAGGCCTCGATGGAATATTCGCAGTTCATCGAGGAAGTGAAGCAGGGACGCATCGCCAAGGTGGTCATGGAGGGGCGTACCCTCAAGGCCACGACCACCGAGGGCAAAAAGGTGGTGTCCTACTCGCCTGGGGATATCTGGCTGGTGTCCGATCTCCTCAAGTACGGAGTCAAGGTCGAGGCCAAACCCGAGGAAGAACCTTCATTCCTGATGAATCTCTTCGTCAGCTGGTTCCCCATGCTTCTCCTCATCGGGGTCTGGGTCTTTTTCATGCGGCAGATGCAGGGGGGCGGCCGTGGCGGTGCCTTCTCCTTCGGGAAATCGCGCGCCCGCATGACTGACGAGGCGCAGAACACTGTCACCTTTGCCGACGTTGCGGGTTGCGACGAGGCCAAGGAAGAAGTGCAGGAACTGGTCGACTTTCTCCGGGATCCCTCGAAATTCCAGAAACTGGGTGGCCGCATTCCCAAGGGCGTACTGATGGTAGGCAACCCGGGGACCGGCAAGACCCTGCTCGCCAAGGCCATCGCCGGCGAGGCCAAAGTCCCGTTCTTCAGCATTTCCGGTTCGGACTTTGTCGAAATGTTCGTCGGCGTGGGCGCCGCCCGCGTCCGCGACATGTTCGAGAACGCCAAGAAACACGCTCCCTGCATCATCTTCATCGATGAAATCGACGCCGTCGGTCGTCATCGCGGCGCCGGCCTCGGCGGCGGCAACGACGAGCGGGAACAGACGCTCAATCAGCTTCTGGTGGAAATGGATGGTTTCGAAGGCCACGCCGGCATCATCGTCATCGCCGCCACCAATCGCCCCGATATCCTGGATCCCGCACTGTTGCGACCGGGGCGCTTCGATCGCCAAGTCGTGGTTCCCCTGCCGGATATCCGCGGCCGCGAGGAAATTCTCAAGGTACACATGCGCAAGGTGCCGATTGCCGGCGACGTCAAGGCCGACATTCTGGCCCGCGGCACACCGGGCATGTCGGGGGCGGATTTGGCCAACCTGGTCAATGAAGCGGCGCTCTTCGCGGCGCGTTCCAACAAGCGCCTCGTGGATATGGAGGATTTCGAGCAGGCGAAGGACAAGATTTTCATGGGCGCCGAGCGCAAATCCATGATCATCACGCCGGAAGACAAGCGGAAGACCGCCTACCATGAGTCGGGACACGCCATCATCGGTTCCCTTCTTCCCGGGTGCGACCCGGTACATAAGGTCACGGTCATCCCCCGGGGGCGCGCTCTCGGTGTGACGTGGTCGCTGCCGGAGCGGGATCGCTTCAGCCTGTATCGCGATCAGATGCTGGCCCAGATCTGCATGCTCTTTGGCGGTCGGGCCGCAGAGGAGCTGTTCGTCGAGGATATCTCGACCGGAGCGTCGAACGACTTCGAACGGGCGACCGGAATCGCGCGGGACATGGTGACCCGCTACGGCATGTCCGATGTGCTCGGGCCCATGGTCTACGCCGAGAACGACGGTGAAGTCTTTCTAGGCCGCTCGGTGACGACTCACAAGAACGTTTCCGAGGTCACGATGCAGAAGGTGGATGGCGAAATCCGGCGCATCGTCGACGAGCAGTACGGGCGGGCGATCAGCCTCCTGACGGAGCATCGCGACAAGGTGGAAGCGATGACTCAGGCGCTGCTCGAGTGGGAAACCATCGATGCCGAGCAGATCGCCGACATCATGGCCGGAAAACCGCCCCGTCCTCCCAGGCCCTCCCAGGGGACGCCGATGAGCGTTCCCCCGGCCGGCAAATCTGGAGCGGAGCCCAGCGCTCCAGCGACGGCCTGATTGAGGGTCTAGACCGAAACCGGGAGTTCGCTCCCGGTTTTCGTTTCCGCTATGAACGTCCTCTGTTGCCGAAGCCATCGCCTGTCCCTTGATCGACCCCTGATCATGGGGATCGTGAATCTGACGCCGGATTCGTTTTCGGGCGACGGGCTGACCGGAGACCCGCGCGTTGCGGTGGGCCATGCCCTGCGCCAGTGGGAGGAGGGGGCGGATATTCTCGACCTCGGGGCTGAATCGTCGCGCCCCGGTGCCCGTCCCGCCAGCCTCGCGGAGGAGTTGGCTCGCCTGCTGCCCGTGCTCGAGGCTGTGACGGGTTGGGGGATTCCGGTTTCGGTCGATACCAGCAAGCCAGAGGTCATGAAAGCTGCCTTGGCTGCGGGGGCAGTGATGATTAACGATATCACCGCGCTCGCGAATCCGGATGCGCTGGCAGTCGTGTCGGCTTCAGACTGCGGAATTTGCCTCATGCACATGCAGGGGGAACCGCGTACCATGCAGGCCGGTCCGGTCTATGGCGACGTGGTTGCGGAAGTGGCGGCCTTTCTCGCCAATCGAGTCGCTCTTTGCCGGGAAGCGGGGATTGCGGAATCCCGGATCGTCGTCGATCCCGGGTTCGGATTTGGCAAGACCCTGGAGCACAATCTTGCCCTCATGCGAGCGCTGGATCGCTTGGCACCGGTTGGAATCCCGGTCCTGGCGGGAATATCCCGCAAGTCCATGCTTGGGACGATTACCGGGCGGCCGGTGGGGGAGCGATTGGCGTCCAGCGTGGCCGCTGCTCTACTGGCGGTCGAGCGCGGCGCCCGTATGGTCAGAGTCCATGACGTTGCGGCAACCAAAGATGCACTGGCCGTTCTGGCGGCCTTCAAGGAGGGAGAACAACCATGAGCAGAAAATACTTCGGTACCGACGGCGTTCGCGGCCGGGTCGGCCAATCGCCCATTACCCCGGACTTCGTCATGAAGCTCGGTTATGCGGCCGGCAAGGTGCTCGTCTCGCGCGAGCAACGACCCCACGGCACCCGTCCGGCGGTGCTCATCGGCAAGGACACGCGCATTTCCTGCTATATGCTGGAGGCGGCTCTCGAGGCGGGTTTTTCCGCAGCCGGCGTCGACGTCTCGCTGGTTGGGCCCTTGCCGACTCCGGCGATCGCCTACCTGACCCGCGCCCTGCGCCTGCAGGCAGGCATCGTCATCTCGGCGTCCCATAACCCCTATTACGACAATGGGATCAAGTTCTTTTCGGCCCAAGGGACCAAGTTGCCGGACGAGGTCGAATTGGCCATCGAAGCTGCCCTCGATTCGGCCATGGAGTGTGTTCCGAGTTCGGATCTGGGGCGGGTGCGCCGGATCGAGGACGCCCGCGGCCGCTACATCGAATTCTGCAAGAGCACCTTTCCCAACGATCTCGACCTGCGGGGGCTGCGCATCGTCGTCGATTGTGCCCACGGGGCCGGCTATCACGTGGCGCCCGACGTATTCCACGAGCTTGGCGCCGAGGTCATTCCCATCGCTGTCCAACCCAACGGTTTCAATATCAACGACAACGTCGGGGCGACTGCGCCGCGGGCGCTTTGCGAGGCGGTCCTGACCCATCGCGCCGATCTGGGCATCGCCCTCGACGGCGACGGAGATCGGGTGCAGATGGCCGACGCCGCCGGCAATCTGTATGACGGCGACCAACTGCTCTACGCCATGGTCAAGAGTCGGTCGCGGCATGGCAAGGTTGCGGGCGTCGTCGGAACCCTGATGACCAATCTCGCCCTGGAACATGCCCTGGCCAGACTCGACATTCCCTTCGCCCGCGCGGCGGTCGGCGACCGTTACGTGGTCGAGATGCTGCTCGAAAAAGGCTGGCTCTATGGCGGCGAGAATTCCGGTCACCTGCTGGCGCTCGACCGCCATACCACCGGCGACGGCATCATTGCCGCTCTCCAGGTACTTGTCGCCTTAAGGGAGGAGGGGGGAGACCTGCGCCGGCTCCTGGGCTCACTTCCTCTTTATCCCCAGAAACTCGTCAACGTCCAGATCAAGCGCGGCTTCCCCTGGAAGGACGACCCCGGTATACAGGCGACCCGCGAGGCCGTCGAGGCGGAACTTGCCGGTCGTGGCAGGGTTCTCCTGAGAGCTTCGGGGACTGAGCCCCTGCTGCGCGTGATGGTCGAAGGGGAGGATTCGGCGCAAGTCGTTCGCTTGGCGGAGAAGCTGGCCCAGGCCGTCCGCGACGCCATCCAATAGCGGGTCCTTCCTTGACCGGAAACGCTTGGGCCGGTTAGAATTCGAAAGTTTTGCAACCCAAGATTGGCCAAGCAATGCGGCAAAAATTCGTCGCCGGAAACTGGAAAATGAACGGCAGCCTACAGGCCAATTCGGCTTTGGTTGCTGGCTTGTCGTCGGGTTTGTCCGGGGTTGCCGCGGAAGTTGCTCTCTGTGTCCCCTTTCCCTATCTTGCCCAGTGCGCCGGTCTAATCGCCGGTTCCGCGGTTGCCCTCGGGGCTCAGACGGTCAGCGAGCATGACAAGGGGGCTTACACCGGGGAAGTTTCGGGTTCCATGTTGCGCGAGTTTGGCTGCCGCTATGTCATTGTCGGGCACTCGGAGCGGCGCGCGCTCTATGGCGAGAGTGACGATGCTGTTGCCGCCAAGTTCGTCGCGGCCCAGTCCGCCGGATTGATTCCGATTCTCTGCGTCGGCGAGTCGCTTGCCGAACGCGAGGCGGGGCAAACGGCTTCGGTGGTTCTGCGACAACTCGACGCGGTGCTCGAGCGGGCCGGGGTGGCCGCCTTCGGCGATGCGGTTGTGGCCTACGAACCCGTCTGGGCCATCGGAACCGGCAAGACGGCTAGCGCGGCTCAGGCGCAGGAAGTTCATGGCGTGATTCGTGGTCGGCTTGCTGGGCTCGATTCCGGAGTGGCGTCCGGAGTGAGAATTCTTTATGGCGGCAGCGTCAAGCCGCAAAACGCAGCGGAGTTGTTCGGACAGCCCGACATTGACGGGGGCCTGATTGGCGGCGCGTCGCTGGTCGCCGACGATTTCCTGGCCATTTGTCGCGCAGCTGGTTGAGATTGGACCTATGAACTTGATTTTTCCCATCGCATTGACGATCCACATCCTGGCAGCTCTGGGCATCATCGGACTCGTCCTGATGCAGCACGGCAAAGGGGCGGATATGGGCGCGGCCTTCGGTAGCGGCGCCTCGGGCAGTCTGTTTGGCGCCTCGGGCTCGGCAAATTTCCTGAGTCGGACGACCGGGATACTGGCGGCGGTCTTTTTCGTCACCAGTCTGACGCTCGCGTATGTGGCCTCCAGCAAACCAAAAACGACTGGCAGCCTCATGCAGGAGTCTGTACAATCGCAGCCTGCTCCAGCGCCTTCCACTGCAGGGCAAGAGGCGCCGGTGGTGCCGGCGGACCAGGGTTCCAAGGCCAAAGAAATACCGAAGTAGTGCAAGGGGGTCGCGACTCGCACGAGTCCTCGCGGGTGGCGGCTTAAAAAACGTGCCGACGTGGTGAAATTGGTAGACACGCTATCTTGAGGGGGTAGTGGCGTAAGCTGTGCGAGTTCGAGTCTCGCCGTCGGCACCAAGAACGAGGGGGTCGCTCACTGGCGGGCGATTCCACGACAACAATCTGATATGACGGCGGATCATGGATAACTATTTTCCAATCCTGATGTTCGTCCTGGTGGGCGTCGCCATTGGCGTTCTGCCCATCGCCATGGGTTATCTGCTGGCTCCCAACAAGCCGGACCCGGAAAAGCTCTCTCCCTACGAGTGCGGCTTTGAGGCTTTCGAGGACGCGCGCATGAAATTTGACGTGCGCTATTACCTGATCGCCATCCTCTTCATTCTTTTCGATCTGGAAATCGCCTTCCTCTTCCCCTGGGCGACGATTTTCAAGGATATCGTCGCCACCGAAAGCATCAAGCTCTTCGGCTTTGTCGAAATGCTGGTCTTCGTCGCCATCCTGGTCATCGGCTACATCTATGCCTGGGCCAAGGGCGCGCTGGAATGGGAGTAGAGCTGAGCCATGAGTATTGAAGGCGTCCTCCAGGAAGGTTTCGTCACCACCACGGCTGACAAGCTGATCAATTACATGCGTACCGGCTCGTTGTGGCCGATGACCTTCGGTCTGGCCTGTTGTGCCGTGGAAATGATCCACGCCGGGTGTTCCCGGTACGACCTCGACCGCTTCGGCGTCGTCTTCCGTCCCAGTCCGCGGCAGTCCGACGTGATGATCGTTGCCGGTACCCTCACCAACAAGATGGCCCCCGCCCTGCGCAAGGTCTATGACCAGATGGCGGAACCCCGCTGGGTGATCTCGATGGGGTCCTGTGCCAACGGAGGCGGCTACTATCACTACTCGTATTCCGTCGTGCGCGGGTGTGACCGCATCGTGCCGGTGGACATTTACGTTCCGGGTTGTCCGCCGACGGCGGAGGCCTTGCTCTACGGCATCATCCAGTTGCAGAACAAGATACGCCGTACCAATACCATCGCCCGTTAATTGCTGAGGCCGATCGACCATGTCCGCCAAGCTGGAAACGCTTAGCCAGAATTTGCAAAATACCTTCGGCGACAAGCTGAAGTCCTTGAAGCTTGCCCTCGGCGAAGTGACCATTGAGGTCGCCGCCGCCGATTACCTGGGAGTCATGCAAGCGCTTCGCGACGGGGCCAACCTCAAGTTCGAAGAGCTCATCGATCTCTGCGGTGTGGATTACTCCACCTATGGCGACGGGGCGTGGCAGGGGAAGCGGTTCGCCGCGGTCACCCATCTGCTGTCGGTGGCCCACAACTGGCGCCTCCGGGTCCGCGTCTTTGCCGAGGACGACGAGTTTCCCTCGGTCGATTCGGTCACCGGCATCTGGACCTCTGCCAACTGGTTCGAACGCGAGGCCTTCGATCTGTACGGTATCGCCTTCGTCGGCCATGACGATCTGCGCCGCATCCTCACCGACTACGGCTTTATCGGCCATCCCTTCCGCAAGGATTTCCCGATATCCGGCAATGTCGAGATGCGCTACGACCCGGACCAGGCCCGCGTCATCTACCAGCCGGTGACCATCGAGCCGCGCGAAAACACGCCGCGCATCGTGCGCGAAGATACCTACGGGGACGCCACCCATGGCTGATATCCGCAATTTCACCCTCAACTTCGGCCCGCAGCATCCGGCGGCCCACGGCGTGCTGCGCCTTGTCCTGGAACTGGACGGCGAAGTCGTCCAGCGCGCCGACCCCCATATCGGCCTTCTGCACCGGGCCACCGAAAAGCTGGCGGAAACCCGCACCTGGGTGCAGTCGGTGCCCTACATGGATCGTCTCGATTACGTATCCATGATGTGCAACGAGCACGCCTACTGTCTGGCCACGGAAAAGCTGCTGGGGATAGAAGTGCCGGAGCGCGGCAAGTATGTCCGCACCATGTTCGACGAAGTGACCCGTATCCTCAACCACCTCTTGTGGATCGGCTGTCATGCCCTGGACGTCGGTGCGATGACCATGGCCCTCTACACCTTCCGTGAGCGGGAAGACCTCATGGACGTCTATGAGGCCGTCTCCGGTGCCCGTCTGCATGCGGCCTATTATCGTCCGGGGGGCGTCTATCGCGACCTGCCGGACCGCATGCCCCAGTACACGCCGTCCACCTGGACCAGCGCGAAGAAGGCCAAGGAACTCAACGAAAACCGCAGCGGGTCGCTCCTCGACTTCCTCGAGGACTTCACCAACCGCTTCCCGACCTATCACAGCGAATACCACACCCTGCTCACCGATAACCGGATCTGGAAACAGCGTCTGGTCAATGTTGGCGTGGTGACGCCGGAACGGGCCATGCAGATGGGCTTCACGGGGGCCATGCTGCGCGGTTCCGGCATTGCCTGGGACCTGCGCAAGAAGCAGCCTTACGCGGCCTACGACAAGGTCGATTTCGATGTGCCCATCGGGGTGAATGGCGACTGCTACGACCGCTATCTCGTGCGGATGGAGGAAATGCTCCAGTCCAACCGCATCATCAAGCAGTGCATAGCCTGGCTGCGCAATAATCCGGGCCCGGTCATCACCGAGAACCACAAGGTGGCGCCGCCCAGCCGCGAAGCCATGAAGTCGAACATGGAAGAACTGATCCACCACTTCAAACTCTTCACCGAGGGCATCCATGTGCCTGAGGGGGAAGCGTACGCGGCGGTGGAGCACCCGAAAGGCGAGTTCGGGATTTACTTCGTTTCCGACGGGGCCAACAAACCCTACCGGATGAAGATCCGCGCGCCGGGCTATGCCCACTTGGCCGGCATGGACGAAATGTCCCGCGGCCACATGATTGCCGACGTCGTTACGATCATCGGCTCCCAGGATATCGTTTTTGGCGAGATCGACCGCTGATGTTTTCCGCTGAAACCCTCCAGAAATTTGCCCGCGAGGTCACCAAGTACCCGGCCGAGCAGAAGCAGTCGGCCGTCATGGCCTGCCTCGCCCACGCCCAGGAAGAAAAGGGCTGGCTGGCTCCCGAGACCATCGAGGCCGTCGCCAACTACCTTGCCATGCCGCCCATCGCGGCCTACGAGGTGGCTTCCTTCTACAACATGTACGACCTGAAGCCGGTGGGCAAGTACAAGATCACCGTATGCACCAACCTGCCCTGCGCTTTGTCCGGCGGCTACCACGCCGGGGAATACCTGCAGCAGAAGCTGGGCATCGGGTATGGCGAGACTACGCCCGATGGCAAATTCACCCTCAAGGAGGGCGAATGCATGGGGTCCTGTGGTTATGCGCCGGTCATGATCGTCAATAATCGATCGATGTGCAGCCACATGCTGCCCGAGCAGATCGACAAGCTCATCGAGGAGTGCAAGTAATGGCCATGCTCGGTGCGATCAATCCGGTCCTCATGGCCGGCCTCGACGGCGACAATACCTGGCGCCTCAAGGACTATGTGGCCCGCGGCGGCTATCAGCAGCTGAAGCGCATCCTGGAATCCAAGATGTCCCAGGAAGACGTCATCAGCGAGGTCAAGAAGTCCGTCCTGCGCGGCCGCGGCGGCGCCGGCTTTCCGACCGGCCTGAAGTGGTCCTTCATGCCCCGCTCATTCCCGGGCGACAAGTACGTCGTGTGCAATACCGACGAGGGCGAGCCCGGTACCTTCAAAGACCGGGACATCATGCGCTACAACCCCCACTCCGTGATCGAGGGGATGGCCATCGCCGCCTACGCCATGGGCGCGAACCGGGGATATAACTACGTCCACGGCGAAGTCTGGGAAATCTACAAGCGCTTCGAGGAAGCCTTGGACGAAGCGCGCGCCGCCGGCTTCATGGGCCAGAATATCCTGGGTTCCGGGTTCAATTTCGAACTCTTCGCACATCACGGCTACGGGGCCTACATCTGCGGCGAGGAAACGGCACTGCTCGAATCCATCGAAGGCAAGAAGGGGCAACCGCGCTTCAAGCCGCCGTTCCCGGCCTCTTTCGGCCTCTACGGCAAGCCGACCACGATCAACAACACGGAAACCTTCGCTTCCATCCCCTTCATCCTGAAGATGGGTGGCGAGGAGTTCCTCAATCTCGGCAAGCCGAACAACGGCGGCACCAAG
>SSTA01000151.1 GCA_009469685.1 Azonexaceae bacterium
GTCGCCGCATTCCCCACTTCCGGCAATATGCTGTTTTCGTGAGAAATTTCACGCTTGGCATGACTTTCGCAAGAGTAGCGCCACGCAACTGGCAGCAAAGGAGTGTTCATGTTCAGCAAACCCAGCGTATTGAGTCGCAACGAATCCCTCGTCCGCCGCGACGTTCGTCCAGCCGTCGAGGCCACCCCGGAACCCGCGAAGGCCACACTGCCCGAGCCTAACGCCGTGGAGGCTGTTCCAGCCCCCGCGATCAAGGAAGTCTCTGTGGGAAACGCTGCGAACGATATGGGGGCCAGACTGATCGTCGGCCCCGACGTCAAGCTCAAGGGTGCCGAAATCCTGGATTGCGACACACTGGTGGTAGAAGGCCGGGTCGAGGCGACCATGGACAGCCGCGTCGTCCGTATCGCGGAAGCCGGCTCCTTCGCCGGCAAGGTCAGCATCGACGTGGCGGAAATTCACGGTCGATTCGAAGGCGAACTCACTGCCCGCTCCCAACTGATCATCCATGCGACCGGTCGTGTGACCGGCAAGATACGCTACGGCAAGCTCGTGATCGACGAAGGCGGCGAGCTGTGCGGCGAGATCAGCGCCCTCTCGAGCGATGCCTCGACGACCGCGAAACCACGCATCGACAGCGGTCTTCCCCGCGTCGCAGCCGGGTGACTTCGACCGTGGCCAGAATCCCTCTGCGCCAGGCCCTCGGGCCGACCCGAACGCCGCCCGCCAACCGGCTGGTTCTGGTCACCGATCCGCCGTCGACCCTGCGCAACGTCAGCATAGGCCCCGCCACCTCGCCCGACCAGAAGCGGGCGGCGGCCGCCCTGGTGCGCCGCATGTACTCCTGGCGAGGCTACCGCAGCCATGGTGGGGATGCAGAACACCGCATCGTTCTGGTCGCCTGGGCTGCCAACGAGGCGCTCGCGACCCTCACCCTCGGCCGAGATTCTCCGGAAGGACTCATGGCCGACTCCCTTTACCGCGAAGAACTGCAAGGCCTACGGCGCCAGCAGCGGATCGTGTGTGAAATCACCCGTCTGGCGGCCGAGCCCGATCATGGCCGGCCGGACCTTCTGGCGGCCCTCTTCCGGGCGGCCCAGGCCTATGGCCGCACGGCCCTGGGCGCGACGGACGTGGTCACCGAGGTCAACCCCCGCCACGCCCGTTACTACCAGCGCCGCTTTGGCTTCAGCACCTTAGGCAGCCGCCGCCACTGCCCCCGGGTCGACGCTCCTGCCGTACTGCTGCACCGCGAATACCCGCTTCCCGCACCGATCCCAGTCCTCCCCTGGTCCGAGTGCGCCAACGAGAGCTTTCCTCCGCCGTCGGCGTTTGACGAGCGCTGACGACGTCCCTGGCTGGGGCGGCTGACCATCCCCCGTGGCGGCCGCCCCCTTTTTTTGCCGGGGTTCGCCACGTACACTGCTGCTTTTCTTTTTTTGGCAGATTAGCGATGGCCCAGTACGTCATGTCCATGCTGCGGGTGAACAAGACCGTCCCCCCCAAGCGGCAGATCATCAAGGATATTTCCCTTTCTTTCTTCCCCGGCGCCAAGATCGGTTTGCTGGGCCTCAATGGCGCCGGCAAATCGACGGTGCTGAAGATCATGGCCGGGGTAGACCAGGAATTCGACGGCGAAGTCCAGCGCCTGCCCAACATCAAGATCGGCTACTTGCCCCAGGAACCCCAACTCGACCCGGAAAAGACCGTGCGCCAGGAGGTGGAATCCGGCATGGGCGAGGTCATGGAGGCCCAGGCCAAACTGGATGAGATCTATGCGGCCTATGCCGAGCCGGATGCCGACTTCGATAGGTTGGCCGAAGAACAGGCCCGGCTGGAGGCCATTCTGGCCACCGCCGGGTCCGACACCGAGAACCAGATGGAAATCGCCGCCGACGCCCTGCGACTGCCCCCGTGGGACGCAGCGATCGGGCAACTTTCCGGCGGCGAGAAGCGCCGCGTCGCCCTCTGCAAGCTGCTCCTCTCAAAACCCGACATGCTGCTCCTGGATGAACCCACCAACCACCTCGACGCCGAATCCGTCGAATGGCTGGAGCAGTTCCTTTGCCGCTTCCCCGGCACCGTGGTGGCCGTCACCCACGACCGCTACTTCCTGGACAACGCGGCCGAATGGATCCTTGAACTCGATCGCGGCCACGGCATACCCTGGAAAGGCAACTACTCGTCCTGGCTGGAGCAGAAGGAAGCCCGCCTGGAAACCGAAAACAAGCAGATCGACGCCCATATGAAGGCGATGAAGCAGGAGCTGGAGTGGGTGCGCAGCAACCCGAAGGCGCGTCAGGCCAAGAGCAAGGCGCGCATCGCCCGTTTCGAAGAACTGTCGAGCCACGAATACCAGAAGCGCAACGAAACCCAGGAAATCTTCATTCCGGTGGGCGAACGCCTGGGCGACAAGGTCATCGAATTCAACGGCGTGTCCAAGGCCTTCGGCGACAAGCTGCTGATGGACAAGGTCTCCTTCGCCCTGCCGCCGGGCGCGATCGTCGGCATCATCGGCCCCAACGGCGCCGGCAAATCGACCCTGTTCAAGATGATCACCGGCCAGCAGCAGCCCGATTCCGGCGAGGTGGTCGTTGGCCCAACCGTCAAGATGGCCTATGTAGACCAGTCCCGGGACTGCCTGGACGGCAACAAGACCGTTTTCGAGGAATTGGCGGAGGGCCGCGACATCCTCCAGATCGGCAAATTCGAAATGCCCAGCCGGGCCTATATCGGCCGCTTCAACTTCAAGGGTGCCGACCAGGGCAAGAACGTCGGCAACCTTTCCGGCGGCGAACGCGGCCGCCTGCACCTGGCCAAAACCCTGATGGCGGGCGGCAATGTCCTGCTACTGGACGAACCGTCCAACGACCTCGACGTGGAAACCCTGCGCGCACTGGAAGATGCCCTGCTCGAATTTCCCGGCTGCGCCCTGGTCATTTCCCACGATCGCTGGTTCCTGGACCGCATCTGCACCCACATCCTGGCGGCGGAAGGCGAATCCCAATGGACTTTCTTCGCCGGCAACTACCAGGAGTACGAAGACGACAAGAAGAAGCGTTTGGGTGAGGACGGCGCCAAGCCTAAGCGCATTCGCTACAAACCCATCGCCCGCTGAGCGGGCGGCGGATCGTGTCGGAGAAATTGACAGATCGCCATTGGACGATAGGGATTGCAGGCATAGGCCCATGTATCCATGTGAATAATGCTATTCGGAACGAATATTGCTTATTCCCATGGCAACCCCTCTTATTCCATCGAGTTGAATCGCTTTCCCGGGAGACCCTATGAAGTACCTCACTACCCGCATTGCTGTCGCAAGCGCCCTCGCCCTGAGCCTTGGCGCCGCCCACGCCAGCACCATCAGTTTCCAGACCCGTTCATCCGGCGCACTGCCTCAAGCGAGCGCCACGGATTACCGGGACCTGATCGAGCCGCTCACCGCCGCATCGCCGACTTCCGGGTTCTGCGATAGCACCCCGGGCGCCTGGGCAGGACTTTCGAACCAGGGGACTTGTGGTTCCGGCGTGGTCCAGGGGATTGCCTTCGACATCAGCGCCCAGTTCGGTGTCACCGCGCCTCTTGCCGGAATCTGGTCTTTCCGCATCGGACCCGACTATGGCTTCGGCGGAGCCTTATTCATCGACGGCAATGCGGTCGATTTCAATAGCGACAATCTCTGGTGGGCAGGCGACTTCGGCAATACTGGGGAGCTTCTGACCGCCAGCCTATTCTTGTCGGCGGGCAACCACGTCATCGAAACCTATGGCCTCGAGGACTGTTGCGACGGTGCGCAGGAAGCCCAGTTCATGGCACCGGGTGCGACGTTCTGGACCACCTTCAGCACCGATGACGGCTTGGACCGCGTCAGGGAAACTCCTGAGCCCGGCTCATTGCTCCTAGCCAGCTTGGGCCTGTTGGCGATGGCTCTGGGGCGGCGGCGATCCTGAGAGCCCCGGCCAATAAAAAAGCCCGCAATTGCGGGCTTTTCCGTCGATGGCATACGCTCAGTGATGGGTCTTGAGGCTAGCCGCAAAAGCGGCCTGGGCACGGGCCGGAAATTCGAATGCGTCGAAGGCGCGGCGGATTTCGGCTTCGTCGCAACCGGCGCAGGTTTCCTCGAAGCTGATCCCGATCTGGCGACCGTTGGACGCCAAGGTCGTGAAGGCATAACGCCAGCGTTGTGCCTCAGCAAGGCGTTCCCGAAGTTCTTCCTCATTCGTGATCACGATGCCGGCCTGCTTGAGGGATTGCAGGAAAGCCTCGAAGGATTCGTTACTCAGTCTGCCCATGTTCATTAGCCTCTCTTCAATTTTTGGTGACTGTTATTGCGTCACCTGGAGCGATTAACGCCTCTCGTCGCGGGTCGGTTGACATGGGACCACATTGGGCAGCGTGAGATAATTCGCGCCCCGACGCCTCCGCCGTGACCACGATGATCAATGACCCCGCCGAACTTCCTCCGGACGTCCGTCCAGGCCAATCGGCAGAGCTTCTCAAGGAACTGCACATCCTGACCCGGGACGGCCGGCTCAACCAGGATTCCCGGCGCAAGCTCAAGCAGGTCTATCACCTGTATCAGTTCATCGAACCGCTCCTCGCCGAGGTCGCCCAGCAACACGATCCAGTCCTGGTGGACCACGGGGCCGGCAAGTCCTACCTCGGATTCATCCTTTACGATCTTTTCTGCAAGCCCCGCCAATGCGGAACGATCTTCGGCGTGGAGACCCGTGCCGAACTGGTGGAGCGATCGGTCGCCCTCGCGGCCCGCCTTGGGTTCGAACGCATGGCCTTCGCGGCCGTTTCTGTGGACGACGCCATCGGATCGCCGCTGCTTCCCGCCCAGGTCGATCTCGTCACGGCGTTGCACGCCTGCAATACCGCCACCGACGACGCGATCCGGTTCGCCCTGGACCGCAAGGTCAGCCACATCGTCCTGGTGCCCTGCTGCCAGGCGGAAGTGGCGGCTACCCTGCGGCAGCGCAAAGCGGTCGCCCTGGGAGCGTCTCCCCTGGCGGAACTCTGGCGCCACCCCCTCCACACCCGCGAAATCGGGAGCCATCTCACCAACGTGCTGCGCTGCCTGCTGCTCGAAAGCCATGGCTACAAAGTGAACGTCACCGAACTGGTGGGCTGGGAGCACTCGCTCAAGAACGAACTCATCATCGCCAGCCGGACCGGCGGCCGCAAAGCCAGCTCCCGCCAACGGGCCGAGTGGCTCTTGCGGGAATGCGGTCTGGAATCGCTGGCCCCGCGATTCCTCTACTGAGGCGGGTTCGACCCGCCGTCGTGCCACACGCTGGCGTGGACTACCACCCGGTTGCGGCCGGCATCCTTGGCTGCATAGAGGACATGGTCGGCTTGGCCGAACAAGGTGTCGAGGTCGGCGTGCTGGCGGTCCAGGGTGGTCACGCCGATCGAGACCGTATAATTCACCGCACGCCCATCCGCCAAATTCACAGCAGTTGCGGCGACGGCCTCCCGCAGGCGCTCGGCCACCTCTAGGGCCTGACGGCCCGGAGTTTCCGGAAGCAGGATACCGAATTCCTCTCCCCCGAGGCGGCCGATCACATCCACCTCCCGCAGGACTGCGCGACAAGTCGCGGAGAGGGACTGCAGGACCCGGTCACCCACCTTATGGCCGTAGCTGTCGTTGACGTCCTTGAAACGATCGACGTCCAGCATGAGCAGCGACATTTCCCCCCCGTATCGTTCGGCACGAGCAAGTTCCACCTCCGCTTTTTCGATGAAGCAGCGTCGGTTGTCGAGACCCGTGAGGTAATCGGTACGGGCCTGCCGCTCAAGGTCTGCCAGGGCATTGCCGTGCTCGATGGCGACTGCGGCAAGATTTGCGGCTCCTTCGATACACTCGATGTCGTCCGCAGTCGGAACAGACGGCTGGCGATGGTAGAGGGCGAAGGTCCCCAGCACCCGCCCTTGGGACGATCGAATCGGCTCCGACCAACAAGAACGCAATCCCGCGCTACGGGCCAGCTCGCGATATCCGGTCCAGTAGGGATGCGTCTCGATATCGTCGACGACGACCCGCTCGCCGGAAGCCGCCGCCGACCCGCAGGAGCCTGAACCGATCGCGATGGGCAATCCATCGACCCCAAGGTTGTAGGCTTCCGGAAGTCCGGGAGCAGCTCCGGTAGTTAATTTGGCTCCACTGCTATCGACCAGCAACACCGTACAGACGACGGACTCATCCTCACTCTCGACACCGCGGACGATGATTTCAAGAATGTCTTTCAGGAGAGCTCCCCGTGCTACCGCCTCCAAGGCGCGGCTACGCCAATGGTCCCTGAGCGCAGCGCGCCGCGCTTCGGTCACGTCGTCAAACAGGGCATAGACCTGGGCAGGCCGATCACTGCCGGGGCGAAACACCGGAACCGCATGGATGCGCAGCCAGCGGAAGTCTCCGTGGCCGGGACTGAAGCAGCCGAGCAAGGCTTCGCGAACAGGCTCTCCCGAAGCCAGGGCACGCATCACGGGAAATTCTTCGGGCGGAAAGTCGGTCCCATCCGGACGTAGCGCCCGCCACCGGGGATCGTTCACGTTCATCCCCTTGAGTTCGCTCGCGGTGCGCCCCAGGATGGCTTCCGCCGCCGGGTTTGCCGCGAGAATGGCGCCCTGGTCGTTCAACAGAACAAATCCGGCGGGAGCCGCCTCGAAGAGGCGGAAGCACGAGAGGACGGCGCCCGCTTCGCCAGCGGGACAGTGCAATTGACTGGGGTTCTGGGCCATGAAGCACACTCTCCGCAACTTGGGTCCGTACTGCAGGGCAATCTCTTACCGTCGTGGCGGCAACCGAACCTCTTTCTCTATTTGAGCATACCCCTTCAGGTCCCCCAAACCTTGTTCCAGGTCAAGCTCCCCACCTGACTGCGCCGGAAGCGCTAAAATTCGGCTCCCGAAGGAAAAAACGATGCTCCAACCCGCAATTCGCCCCCTCGAACTCCTGGCACCGGCCCGTAATGCCGACTTCGGCATCGCCGCCATAGACCACGGCGCCGACGCCGTCTATATCGGCGGACCGGCCTTCGGCGCCCGTTCCGGCGCCGGCAATGCGGTCGCCGACATCGCCCGCCTGGCGAACCATGCCCACCGCTACCACGCACGCGTCCTGGTCGCCATCAACACTATCCTGCGGGACGACGAACTCGAACCTGCCCGCCGCCTCGCCTGGCAACTGTGGGATGCCGGTGCCGACGCCCTCATTCTGCAAGACATGGGCCTCCTGGAACTCGACCTGCCCCCCATCCAACTGCACGCCAGCACCCAGACCGACATCCGCTCACCCGCCAAGGCCCGCTTCCTCGGCGAAGTCGGATTTTCGCAAATCGTGCTGGCCCGGGAGCTTGCGCTGACGGAGATCCGCGCCGTCGCAGAGGCAACTCCGGCGACCCTGGAGTTTTTCGTCCATGGCGCCCTGTGCGTGAGCTACAGCGGTCAGTGTTACATCAGCCACGCGCACAGCGGGCGCAGCGCCAACCGGGGCGACTGCTCCCAGGCTTGCCGGCTGCCCTATACCCTGACCGATGCGGCGGGCGAAGTCATAGCCGAGAGCAAACACCTGCTTTCGATGAAGGACAACGACCAGAGCGCAAATCTGGCTGCCCTGGCCGACGCCGGGATCGGTTCGTTCAAGATCGAGGGTCGACTCAAGGACCTGGCTTACGTCAAGAACATCACGGCCCATTATCGCCAGCTCCTCGACCGCATCATCGCTGCCGATTCCCGCTACCGTCGAGCCTCCTCCGGTACCTGCACCTACACCTTCGAACCCCAGCCGGAAAAGACCTTCAACCGGGGTGCCACCGACTATTTCGTCAATTCCCGCCAGGCCGACATCGGCGCCTTCGACTCCCCCAAGTTCGTCGGCGAGCCGCTGGGGCAGATCACCCGGGTCGCCGAGCGCTGGTTCGAAGTGGATGCCGACCTGCCGCTCCACAACGGCGATGGAATCTCCTACTACGACGCTGACCAGGAGCTCGCAGGCTTGCGCATCAGCCGGGTGGAAGGCCGTCGCCTGCATCCCCTGGCCATGCCCGAGGGGCTGACCGTCGGCATGGCGGTGTATCGCAACCGGGACCAGGCCTTCGAGCGTTTACTGGAAAGGAAATCCGCCGAACGCCGCATCGGCATCCGTTTGACCCTCGCAGAAACCGCCGACGGCTATTGTCTGACTGCCGAGGACGAGGACGGCATCTCCGCCGTGGCTGCCATCGCCCACCCGCAGGATTCGGCCCGGGACGCCGCCAAAGCCGACGCCAACCTGCGCGAACATCTGGGCAAGTTGGGCAGCACCGCCTTTGCCGCTACCGCCATCGATCTCGTCCTGCGGGAACCGCGATTCCTTCCCGCGGGCGTCGTCAATGCCTTACGCCGCGACGCCATCGCCAAACTCGAGGAAGCCCGCGCCGCCGCCCACATCCGCCCCCCCCGGGCCGCCCCCATCGAACCGCCGGCGATTTTCCCCCAGGATCACCTGAGCTATCTCGGCAACGTCCTCAACGCCAAGGCGCGCGAATTCTACGCCCGCCACGGAGTCGAGCTCATCGACGACGCCTATGAAGCCGGCCGGGAGAAGGGTGTGGTCTCCCTCATGATCACCAAGCACTGCCTGCGCTATAGCTTCAACATGTGCCCCAAGGAAGTGAAGGGGCTTCGCCCCGACCCCCTGATCCTGATGAACGGCGACGACAAGCTCACCTTGCGCTTCGACTGCAAGCGCTGCGAAATGCATGTCATGGGCAAAGTGCGTAAGGGCGTAAAGCTCCAGGTGCAGGACCTGGGATTCAGGAAATAGGCGCTCGCGGGCGCGGCAGGCGCCGCCATCCGGGGGTTTCTCCTAGCACACCGCTGGAAATCATACTTGCGTCGCCCATTTCCCGACCCTGCTTGACAGCCTGCGCTTTTCCCTAAATCCTAAGCCCTGATTTCCAACTCCTGTCCTCCATGCGCCGCCTGCTCATCGCTCTCGCCGTGATCGTCGTTCTGCTTGGCATCGGAGCTACGGCAGGACTCCATTACGCAGCCGGAGCGCTGCGGGACAAGATACGCGAAGCCCTCGGCCCGGAGAGCGAAGTCGCGGATATCCGCCTGGGCTGGACCGCGGTGGAAGTGGTCGGAGTCCGGGTTCCGGGCCCCAAGGATTGGCCGACCGGCGATGCCTTGCGGGCGGCCCGCATCGTCGTGGTTCCCGATTTCGCCGCTCTTTTTTCAGAGCGCGAGGTGCGCGTCAATCGCATTACCGTAG
The DNA here is from genome assembly GCA_009469685.1 of Azonexaceae bacterium. Next base: position 9,263 of record SSTA01000151.1, read on the forward strand.
ATCAGGCTTTTCTCTCGGTCTATCGCACCCGCGACGGGAAACTCCGCCTACTGCCCGGCATGCTGGAGAAGTCGGCCGAACCGAAAGGGGCCGGGGCCGGCGGTGCGCCGGACATCGCCGTGCGCGTCGACGCCGTCGAACTCAAGGATTCGGCGCTTGAGCTCTATGACGCTTCGGTCGCCAAACCCCCCCATAAAGTCCGTCTGGAAGGGCTACAGGCCCGGGTCGGCGCCCTGCGGCTACCGGAACTCACCGGCCAGACTTCCCTGGATCTGCGCGGGACGGTCAAGGGCGTCCAGCACGACGGCAGCTTTTCCGTCGCAGGCTGGATCGAGGTCGCCAGCAAGGATTCGGACATCGAGACCCACTTGAAGGGCGTCGATCTGGTGGGCCTTCAGCCTTACCTCATCAAGGCTTCCGAAACCGGCGTCCGCCAGGGGAGCCTGGACCTCGACCTCAAGGCCGGGGTCAAGAAGAACCGCCTCCACGCACCCGGCGTCCTCTCGGTCGCCAACCTGGAACTCGCCGCCGGCAAGGGGGCTTCGGCCACCTTCATGGGCATGCCGCGGTCCGCGGTCATCGGGATGCTCAAGGACAAAAGCGGGCGCATCACGGTCAAGTTCGTCCTCGACGGCCGCCTCGACGATCCCAAGTTCTCACTCAACGAAGCCTTCATGACCCGCGTGGGCGCCTCCATGGCGGAGACCCTGGGAGTGAGTCTGGAATCGGTAGCCAAGGGGGTCAGCAGCGCCAGCCAGGGCATAGGCAAGAGCTTGGGCAAGCTTTTCGGCCAGTAGTGGGCTGCGTCGGGACGGCCATGCCATAATCCTGGCCGACCCCGCCGCCCCCAATCCACCATGATTTCCGTCTACCAGCTCAAACCCCGGTTCCAGGCACTGCTGCGGCCTGGCGTTGCGGGGCTGGCGCAAGCGGGGGTCACGGCCAACGCCGTCACCTTGCTGGCCATGACCATTTCCCTGGTCCTCGGAATCCTGCTCTTCCTTAAACCCGAGCCGGTTCTGTTTCTGCTCCTTCCGCTGTGGATGTTCCTGCGCATGGCCTTGAATGCGGTGGACGGCATGCTGGCAAGGGAATTCGGCCAGAAATCGGCCCTCGGTGCCTACCTCAACGAGCTGACCGACGTCGTCTCCGACGCCGCCCTCTATCTCCCTTTCGTCGCCGTGACTCCCTTCGGCTGGGGGAGCGTGGGTGCCGTCATCTTCATTGCCGCCCTGTCCGAAATGACCGGAGCCCTCGGCCCCTTGATCGGCGCACCGCGCCAGTACGATGGCCCCATGGGCAAGAGCGACCGCGCCGTGCTGTTTGGCGGCCTCGGCCTTTGGCTGGGACTGACCGGCGCACTGCCGGAGTGGGCGTTCTGGGCCCTGCCCGGCGCAACCCTGCTGATCGCCCTGAATATCGTCAATCGCATCCGGAGCGGCCTCGCCGCAGCCGGAAACTGAAGCGATGAGCCTGCTCGCCCGCGGAGTAGGCGCCTTGATCGGTGGCCTCGCCCGCCTGATCACCGGGGTTCGTGCCCTCTGGCGCGGCTGCGCCCCGGAGGATCGTTTGCGGGTCTATTTCGCCAATCACAACAGCCACATCGATTTCATCCTCGTCTGGGCCTCCCTGCCGCCGGAGTTGCGCCGCCGAACCCGTCCGGTCGCCGGGGCCGACTACTGGCTCAAGGACGCAGCCCGCCGCTTCATCGTCAATGACGTCTTCCGCGCCGTTCTGGTGGACCGCACCCGAGGCAGCCAGGACGGCGGCCCCAACCCCGTGGACTTGATGGCCGAGTCCCTGGCCGGCGGCGACTCACTCATCCTCTTCCCAGAAGGCACCCGCAATCTGGGCGACAGCCCGCTCCTCCCGTTCAAGAGCGGCATCTACCACTTGGCCCGTTGCAAGCCGGAAGTCGAGTTCATTCCAGTCTGGATCGAGAATCTTGGCCGGGTGATGCCCAAGGGCGCCCTGATTCCGGTACCGCTGCTCTGTACCCTGACCTTCGGGCAACCCCTGACTATCGTTCCTGGCGAAGAGAAGGAAGCCTTCCTCGCCCGCTGCAGGAATGCCATGATTGCCCTCGCCCCACCTGCCGACTGAATCCATGAGCGCCCAGGAAACCCTGTTCTACGTCTTCGCCGGCGTCTTTGCCGTCCTCGGTCTGGCCAGCGGCATCGCCATCCTGCTGCGCCGCCGCCTCGCGCCCGGCACCCCCACCGCCACCCAGGACAATCTGGAGGCCCGCATCAAGGCCTGGTGGATCATGATCGCCTGCCTGGCACTGGCCTTCTGGATCGGGCGAGCCGGCATCATCGCCCTCTTCGCCTTCATCTCGCTGCAGTCCTTGCGGGAATTCATTTCGCTCACCCACACGCGACGGGGCGATCACCACGCGCTGGTATGGAGTTTCTTCGTCTTTCTGCCACTGCAATATGTGCTGGTGGCCATCGACTGGTACGGTCTCTTCTCCATCCTGATCCCCGTCTACGCCTTCCTGCTGCTGCCCATGGCCGCCGCCCTCGGCGAGGACACCACCCGCTTCCTCGAGCGGGCGGCCAAGGTCCAGTGGGGACTGATGATCTGCGTCTATTGCCTCTCCCACGTTCCCGCCCTGCTCACCTTGCCCATCGCCGGTTTTGAGGGCAGGAACGCCCTGCTGGTGGTCTTTCTCATCCTCACCGTGCAGGCCAGCGACGTCTGTCAGTACGTCTGGGGCAAGCTCTGCGGCCGCCACAAGCTGTCCGCCAACATCTCCCCTTCCAAGACCGTCGAAGGCCTGATCGGCGGCGTCCTCACCTCCACCGCCGTCGGCGCCGCCCTCTGGTGGATGACACCTTTCCTTCCCTGGCAGGCCGCCCTGGTTGCCCTCGCCATCAATATCATGGGTTTCTTTGGCGGCTTCGTCCTCTCCGCCATCAAACGCGATCGCGGCGTCAAGGACTGGGGCACCCTCATCGAAGGTCACGGCGGCATGCTCGACCGCGTCGATTCGATCAGCTTCTCCGCCCCCGTCTTCTTCCACATCGTCCGCTACTGGTGGGTCGCTTAGCGGGGACATATCCTGCCCCGGACGGTGCGATCACGCTAAGCGGCGATCAAATAAGCGAAGGGCGGAAGCAGGATGACCTGCTTCCGCCCTTCGGCTATTTTGCGTCTTCGCGCGTCCCTGCTGACGCAGGTCCCGCAGACGAAAAGCGCTACGGCTTAAGGCTTAGCGGGGAACGGTGCCACGAGGAACGGTGCCACGGGGAACGGTACCACGGGGAACGGTGCCGAGAATGCTCATAATGCCTCCAGAGAATAAAGATTTCAGGTCCAGCACTGACGCTTAAGCACAGATGATGCCATCTTTAACAAGCTTATGTTTATTATTGATTAATCCATTTAGTTCCGGCACGAGCAGCACGATTCTGTAAAGTTTTCCGACGATCACAGAGGCAACTCTTGGCCGTCAAATCCCCCGGGCTTGTCTGGGCGCCCCGGAATCAACCGGAATGACGCTCCCGCCGATAGAATGACGCGTTTCTCAAACTGGCGCCCGTTTCGGGGCGCCAACGGGTGAATCGGCTTCCATCCCTCAAGGATATCCATGCGATTTTCAGAAAAATTAGATTCCTTCTGGTGCTCAGCCGCGGAGATTTCGCGGACTGAAGGGAAAGGCATCCTGCGCCAACTCTCCGAAATTGCACGCCATAAGTTCCGCAATCCCACCTTGGGCATTACGGACTACTACACCTATCGCCTGCACAGACTCGACCCGGGCAACCGTTCGCTGTCGCAGAGCTATCTCGGCTGGCGTGTGCAAGAGGAACTCGCCTATGCCGTCAACGTTCGTGCCGCCGTCCTTCCCGGCTGGGACAAATTTACCTTTCATCTCTACGCGGACAGGTTTGGCATCCCCGCTCCCCGCGTTCTCGCCAGCTTCCGGCCTTGTCTCGTCCCTCAAGAGCAAGCTTCCGGCACCTTGCTGACCCATTCTGATCAGTTGGAAGACTGGTTGCGCGCCAACAAGCAATGGCCGATCTTCGCCAAACCCTGCTTTAGCCAGCAGAGCGTCGGTTGCTTTCATATCTCCAGCTACCATGCGGCGGACGACACGCTTGAATTTCTGGGCGACAAACCGATGCGCGTCGAGGATTTCGTCAGGAAAGTCATCCTGGCACCGAGCGGCCCCTACTTCAAGCGCGAAATGGGCTACCTTTTTCAGGCCGTTATGCACCCCCATGACGATATTGTGGCGCTCACCGGAAACTCGACGATCTCAGGGATCCGAGTCATCGTCGCCCAAGATGAAACTGGGCCGGAAATTGTTTCAGCCTTCTGGCGAATTGCGCGTCATGCCCGTGTCAGCGACCTATGGATCGATCGCGAATCCGGGCATCTGGCGGCTCCGGTCGAGGTGGAGAGCGGGATCGTAGGGGCCGCAATCAACGGTCTGGCGCCGCAGGAATTCACCCATAGCCCCGAAACGGGCGTTCCCATTCAAGGATTTCAACTTCCCGACTGGTCGGTCGCCAAAGCGCTGTGCCTCGCCTCGGCCACCATTTTTCCCCTGGTGCGACTCCAGCATTGGGATGTGGCGCTGACCGACCAAGGGCCCCGCCTTCTCGAATTCAATGACGTGGGCGCCTTCGGATTTCCGCAAATGTTTGGTCAAGGCCTCCTGACGCCGAAACTTCGCAAGATTCTGATCGAGAAGGGCGATAAACGCCGCTATCCATGGATCGAAAGTCTCTGCAGCCAATCATGACGCTGCCTCCGGGCCCCGCTCTCGGCGGATCCGTCGGGCAGCGGGCTCGGGCTGGGTGGGGCCAGCACGACTGGGCTGCCGCGAGATTTCCCTCGCCCTGAGCGTAGGCGCCAAGGCGGATGGCTAGCCGAGCAAGCGATCAGGCCGCAACTCGAGGCTGCGCTCCTCGTCCCCCAACCAAACCACGCCTTCCTGTACCGTGCATTGCAGGCGCATGCTGCGGTCGGCGAGGCCTGCCAGGGCGGTGCTCTGGTCCGCAGGCAGGCGCAGCACGGTCAAGTTGGCATGGGCGGACAGTGGCCCCTGGTTCTGTTGCCACCAGATGTCGACGGCCTTGCCGCCGTAAGTCAGGACGACGACCCTTTCCGCCCGGTGACAGGCTTTGCGGACGGCACGCTCGTCGGGCAGTCCGACATCGATCCAGGTGAGCAGCCGCCCATCGGGAGCCGTCTCCAGGAGGTCGGCCTCATCCTCGGCGGACAGACCGCGGCCGAAGGCAAGATCGTCGCTCGCGTGCAGTGCAAAGGCCAGCAAGCGCACCATCATCCGCTCGTCGGTCTCGGAGGGATGGCGAGCCAGAGTGAGGCTGTGGGTCTGGTAGTAATGGCGGTCGAGGTCGGAAATCTGCAACTCGGCCTTGAAGATGGTTGCCTTGAGGGCCATGGGAACCCCGGAAAAAAGAGCGATTATCCAGGGTGCTGACGAATTCCCCAAAGCCGGCTAGCATGAGGAATCCCTGATCCTTGCCGGAGCCGCCATGCCCTATACCCGCCTTGCCGTATGCCTCGTCCTCGCCGCCGCTAGCGCAGCGGTGGCGGCAGCCGACCTACCCCGCCGCAAGTCCGGCCTGTGGGAAATGAAGACCCAGATGGAAGGCATGCCTTCCCAGGGCCCCATGCAGATGTGCGTGGATCAGGCGAGCGACAACCTGATGCGGGACGAAGGGAGCCGCCAGAAACCCGACTGCCCGGTCATGGAGGTCAGCCAGGGGGCCGGCGGCAAGGTCATCCTGCACTCGGTCTGCCGCATGGAAAAGACCACCGCCACGACCGATGCGGTCATGACCGGGGACTTCAACAGCGGCTACCGCAGCGACATGAAGATCCGGTACAACCCGCCCATGCACGGCATGAGCGAAATGAAAATGGTTCAGGAAGCCCGCTGGCTCGGTCCCTGCAAACCCGGGCAGAAGCCCGGCGACGTGATGATGCCGGGCATGCCCGGCGGCAAGATGAATATGCAGGACATGCAGCGCATGATGAATGACCCGGAAGTCCAGAAAATGATGCGTCAGCAACGGGGGGCCGGAGGCTATTGAGAGCTTTCTGCCGCCTGTACATGGGAGGAAGGTCAAGCAACGCCGGTCTGTCCTTCGTTTCCTGGTGAGAATTTCGCTGCCTGCCAGCTGTCAAATCTCCTCTGCCCCCTCTCTTCGGAGAAAGCCATGAATGCCTGCCTTCGCCTGCTCGTCCTCCTCCTGGTGGCCACTGCCGCCCGGGCCGAAATCATCGACATCGACAACCGCGAGTTGGCGCGCCTGGTGGCTGCCGGCGTCCCGGTCATCGACGTACGGACCGCTTCCGAGTGGGAAGAAACCGGCATCGTCCCCGGCAGCCGCCTCCTCACGTATTTCGACGAAAACGGCAAGGCCGATCCCCCGGCCTGGCTTGCCAAAGCCCAGGCCTACGCCAAAGCCGGGCAGCCGGTGGCCGTGATCTGCCGCAGCGGTAACCGCACCAAGGTGGTGAGTCGCTACCTCTCCCAGGAAGCCGGCTATGCCAAGGTGTACAACGTCAAGGGCGGCATCCGGTCGTGGATCGAGGAGGGCCGCCCGACCGCTCCGGCGGCTCCAACTCTCGCTTCCTGCCGCGCCAATCAGAGCTGCTGATCCCGCTTGCCCGTCGAACAGTCGACCAGCGCCCGCCGGTGCGCCTCCTGCGAACGGTGGAGCGGCCCTCGCGAGGTCGGCGTTGCCCCCGGAACGGTGAAGGTCGCCAGCGAAACCCAGGTGGGCCGCTGTTGCGGCGGTCCCTGGGACGGGAGCGAACGGCGCGCCCGCTCCGCTTGCGGACATTGGCTACTCTGGTCGGAGATCGATCGCCAGCGTTGAATCCTCCGCTCCGGTAGAATCCCACCCCTCGGCAAATGTCTGCCGACCGGCGGCAACCCCAGGGAAGATCGCTGCAATCGCTTCCCGGAGCCACCATGGTCATCCCCGAATCCCCAGCCCTCGCCGAATGCCTGGCCGCCGCCCTCGACCACCGGGCTGAATTGATCCCCCGCCTGGAGGCTGAGGGCACCAACGCCTACCGCCTTTTCCACGGCAGCGCCGAGGGAGTACCGGGCTTGACCGTCGATCGTTACGGCGACCTCCTCCTCGTCCAGAGCTTCCACCGCCCCCTGGACGAGGCGGAACTGGCCGCGCTCGAAACCTTCTATGGCGCAGCGCTGCCGGGACTCACCGCGATCTACAACGATCGCAGCGGCGCCAATTCGCGCATCGCCAATGCGCTGTCGCCTGCCGTCCAGGCCCAGGCCGAGCAGTTGCGGGAATTCACTGAAATGGGTGCAAGGTACGCCGTCCAGGCCCGCCACGGCGGCCAGGATCCCTGGCTCTTCCTCGACATCCGGGCGGGCCGGCGCCGGGTGATGGCCGAGGCGGCGGGCAAATCGGTACTCAACCTCTTCGCCTACACCTGCGGCGTCGGCATCGCCGCCGCCCGGGGCGGAGCCCGCCACGTGGTCAATGTGGATTTCGCCGAATCCGCCCTCAAAGTCGGCAAGCACAATGCCCGGGCAAACGACTTGCCGATCCGCCTGCGCTTCGTGCAGAGCGACGCCTTCGCCGCCCTGCGCCAATTGGCCGGCATCGGGCAGCCGGACAGGGTGCGAGGCAAACGCATGCCGGCTTTTCCCAAGCTTGACCCGCACCGCTTCGACCTCGTCTTCCTCGACCCACCCCGCTACGCCAAGAGCCTCTTCGGTGTCGTGGACGTCGTCCGCGATTACGCCGCCCTGATGAAGCTCGCCCTGTTATGCACCACGGAGGGGGGCACTCTGATCTGTTGCAACAATGCGGCAGAGGTGGATCGCGACGACTGGGCCGACCAGCTCCGGCGCTGCGCCGGAAAGATCGGACGGCCGATCCGCGAATTCGAGTGGATAGGTCCGGAAGCCGATTTCCCCAGCCCGGACGGCCAGCCGCCCCTGAAGATGGCGCTGCTCAGGGTGTA
>SSTA01000152.1 GCA_009469685.1 Azonexaceae bacterium
ATGTCGAAGGCGCGATTATAGCCGTACGCCCACCCGCCCTAACGCCGACGGTATACTGGCCCCATGAACGAATTCGCCCTCGCCCGCCTGATCCACGTGGTCGGTGTCGTCCTTTGGATCGGCGGCGTCGCCTTCGTCACCACCGTGCTCCTGCCTGCCGTCGCCCGTCTGAAGACTCCGGGGGAGCGGGTCGCATTCTTCGAAGACGTCGAGAGCGGCTTCGCCCGCCAGGCGAGGGTCACCACCCTGGTCACCGGGCTTTCCGGTCTCTGGCTGGTTCAGCTGCTTGGCGCCTGGCAGCGTTTGGCTTCGCCAGGGTACTGGTGGATGCACGCCATGGTCGGCCTCTGGGTTCTCTTCACGCTCATGCTCTTCGTTCTCGAGCCGCTGGTGCTGCACCGTTGGTTTCTGGAGCGGGCCCGCAGCGATCCCACAGGGACGTTCCGACGCATCCGCCGTCTACACGGATTCCTTCTGACTGCAAGCCTGATCACCGTCGCTGGAGCCGTCGCCGGCAGCCACGGTGGACTCTTCTGATTGACGGACGGCCCGGTTGTGGGAAGAATGCCCGCCATGCGCAAGCGCCTCTTTCTTCTGCCCTTTCTCGTCTTCTTCTCCGCCTGCGACCAGGTTGGCCAGCGTCTCGGCCTCGAGGATCCTGCGCGCAAGGAGGCCCAGCAGGAGGCCGAGGGCAAGGCTGTCGGCAGCGCTTGCCGCCAGTCCGGTCGTGCCATCGAGGATTGCTACTCCATCTATTCCTGGCTGCCTAAGGCTGCCGTTTTCGCCGGTTGGCGGGAAATGGACGCCTACATGCGGGAGAACAAGATCGAGACCGTAGAACCTCAACTCCCGCCGCCAGAGCCGCCGGGGAAGAAGCGCAAGAAGCCGGCGGAAGCCCCAGCTTTGGAGGAAAAGGTCAAGGAACCCGCCAGTGCGGACAAAACCGCCGAGAAGGTCGAACCTGCGCCCGCCGACAAAGCGACAAAACATTGACGGCGTCCGCTCCGCGGTTTCAATTCGGCTGAGAAGGAAAGGCGAGTGAAAATTCCAGGATTTCTTTCCGGCATCCGCGGCAAGCTCATCGCCATTTTCGTCTTGATCAAGGTCTTGCCGCTCCTGCTGCTTGCCTGGTTCGCCTGGCATGCCGCCCGAAGCCTAGGCGAAGCCGTCTCCAGCCAGGCCAGTGCCATGGCCGATGCAACCCTAGAGACCGTGGGAAGCGTGGGCAAAACCGTCACCGACGACTCGATTCGCGCACTGGACTTGCGCTCCCGCGAAGCGGTCGAGGCGATGACCACCGACACCGCGCATGAGATCGCCAGCTTTCTCTACGATAGGGATAGAGACGTCCTGGCTCTTTCCGACCTGGAACCTTCCGCCAGTACGTTTTCCCGCTTTCTCGACCGCCATACCCGGCCCCTATATCGGCACGGCAAGTGGAAGCTCGCCGACGACGGCAAGTCCTGGATTCCCGCCTCGTTGCCGCCGCGCGACGCCAAGGTGACGCGTCCCGTCCTGCCGGACAACGCCCGGGACTTTCACGCCCGGCCTGCCGAGTATCTCGGCGAACCGGAGGACCGCCCGCTCTTCGTCGAGGCGACTTTCGTCGATCTGACGGGCCGCGAGCGGATCAAGGTCACGCGGGGCGATCTGACTGCCAAGGAATTGAAGCATGTCGCCGACCCCCGGCAGACCTTCGTGCGGGCCGAAACCTATTTCTCCGAACTCGCGGCCCTCAAGCCCGGCGAAATCTACGTTTCCGAAGTCATAGGCGCCTACGTCCCGACTGCCGTGATCGGCCCTTACTTGCCTGCCGCCCTGGAAAAGGCGGGAAAGCCCTTCAAACCGGAGGAGTCTGCTTATGCTGGCACGGAGAATCCAGTGGGCAAGCGCTTTCGCGGAATCGTCCGCTGGGCGACTCCGGTGGTCCGTGGAGGCAAAGTCTCGGGATACGTGACACTGGCGCTCGATCATGACCACATCCGGCAGTTTTCCGATCGCCTAATGCCCACCAGCGAACGCTACACGCCCATATCCGACGCGATCCAGGGCAACTATGCCTTTCTTTGGGATTACAAGAGCCGTTCCATCTCGCACCCCCGGGATTATTTCATTGTCGGTTACAACCCGGAGACGGGCCAGCCGGAAACGCCCTGGCTTGACGAAGCGCTGTACGCCGAATGGCAGCGGAGCGGTAAGCCGTCCCACGAGTTTCTGGCGGATATTCCAGCTTTCCGCGACCAAAACCTGAAGCGCAAACCCGCCAAGGAACTGATCAAGGCGGGGACTGTTGCCCTCGATTGTCGCTACCTCAACTTCTCCCCCCAGTGCGACGGCTGGCAGGCCCTCACCGAGCATGGCGGATCGGGTTCCTTCGTCATCTTTTTTTCGGGTCTATGGAAGCTGACCACCGCGGCGGCGATTCCCTACTATACCGGCCGCTACGGCCATTCGCGGCAGGGGTTCGGCTTCGTCACCATAGGGGCCAACGTCGATGAATTCCATAAGGCTGCGACGGAAACCGCCACGCGGATCCAGAAGGTCGTTTCAGAGAAGGATCAGGCGTTCAAGGCCCAAAGGAGCGCCCTGATGGACTCGATCGAGTCCAGCCTGACCCGCACGTCCTGGGGGCTGTGGGGTTCGACCGCATTGATGGTGGTCCTCGTGATTCTGATCGCCGTCTGGATGGCCAACTTCCTTACCCGACGGATCACCGGCATGGTTGAAGGTATTCGCCGCTTCCAGGGCGGTGCCCTCGAACACCGGCTGGATGTCTCTTCTCGGGACGAAATCGGCGAGCTCGCCCGCTCGTTCAACGGCATGGCCGACTCGGTGGCCGAATCCTTCCGGCGCCTGGAAGATGCAAGAGCACGGGCGGAGGAAGCCAGCCAGATGAAGTCCGAATTCCTCGCCAGCATGTCCCATGAACTACGCACGCCTTTGAACGGCGTTCTCGGATTCGCCGAAATCCTGACGCTGGAACTCACCGACCCTGCCCAGCGCGAGTATGCCCAGGTTATCCATGACAGCGGCCAGCACCTGCTCAATCTGGTCAATGAAATCCTCGACCTTTCCAAGGTCGAGGCCGGCAAGATGGAATTCCACTGGAGCGAAACTCCGTTGCACGAGTTGATCGAGGAGATCACCGCCTTGCACCGGGACCCCGCGGAAGCCAAGCGGCTTGCGCTGACCGTCAGCGAAGCGCCCGGACTCCCGGAGCATATCCTCACCGACCCCACGCGACTGCGCCAGATCCTCAATAACCTCCTGGACAACGCGGTCAAATTCACTGACGCCGGAAGCATACGCTTCGCTGTGAACCAGACCGATGAGCATGTGGTCTTCGCGGTCACTGATACCGGTCCGGGAATTGCTCCCGAATACCAGGAACTGGTCTTCGAAAAATTCAAGCAGGTCGAGAACTTCCTGACCCGCAACCACGGCGGCACCGGACTAGGCCTCGCCTTGGTCAGGCAACTCGCAAGCCATATGGGAGGACGGGTCGAACTGCAATCGACGCTGGGCGAAGGATCGACCTTCACCGTCCTTCTTCCCTTGCGCGTCCCTAAGTCCTGAATTCCGCGCCCCGGTCGTCGCCCCCCCCGGGCAGTTCATCGCCCCTGCCCTGCTTTCCTCACTGCACCGATGGATGGCGTCCGCGGCACCGGCCCCTCAGGATGGGAACCGCTGAGCGAGCGGCAAGGGCGTATAATTCGCGCCCATGTCCGAAAACAATTCCGGGACGGAAAGCCCCGCCCCCGCTGCTGAAGTCACCTTCGCCGATCTCGGCTTGGCGCCGGAAATCCTCCGCGCCGTCATTGACGAGGGTTACACCCGTCCGACTCCCATCCAGGCCAAGGCCATCCCCTTGGTGCTAGCCGGCCAGGACATCATGGGCGGCGCCCAGACCGGCACGGGCAAGACAGCGGCCTTCACTCTTCCGATTCTTCAATGTCTGCTGCCC
>SSTA01000019.1 GCA_009469685.1 Azonexaceae bacterium
ATCCTGGAGCAGCCCCTGGGCGAGAAGTTCGTCATGCTGTCGCTGGCCAGCACCGATGCCCGGGTCAAGCAGGGCAAGCCCATCTCGCCGGGATTTCTCTTCGCGACGCTGCTCTGGCACGAGGTGCTGGCCCAGTGGGAAAAACGCAAGACCGCCGGCGAACCGTCCATCCCGGCGCTCTTCCAGGCCATGGACGACGTTCTCGACAGCCAGGCCGAAAAGCTCGCCATCACGCGCCGCATCGCGGGCGACATCAAGGAAATCTGGGCTCTGCAACCACGCTTCGAAAGCCGTGCCGGCAAGCGCCCGTATGCGGTCCTGGAGCAGCCCCGCTTCCGGGCGGCTTACGACTTTCTGCTGTTGCGGGCTGAAGCCGGCGAGATCGACGGCGAACTGGCCAGCTGGTGGACCGCGTTCCAGAATGCCGACGGTGAGGCCCGGGCCGCCCTGCTGCAACCGGAAAAGGCCGGCGACAAGAAGCGCCGCCGCCGGCGCCGCAAGCCCCGGGGCGAAGGGACCGCCCCCGCCGACGAATGACCACGGCCTTCGTGGCCCTGGGCGCCAATCTGGGCGACCCGGCGGCGACCGTCCGGGCCGCCTGCGATGCCCTGGCCGGACTCCCCGCCACCCGGCTGGTCGCCCGCTCGGCGCTTTACCGCACGGCGCCGGTGGGTCTCCTCGGTCAGCCCGATTTCATCAATGCCGCCGCCGCCCTGGATACGGGTCTTGCACCCGAGGAATTGCTGGCCGCCCTGCTTGCCGTGGAAAAGCGCTTCGGCCGCGTGCGGGGAGAGAAGAACGGCCCCCGCCGGCTGGATCTCGACCTGCTGCTGCACGGCGATGCGGTGCTTGCGCTGCCCGGCCTCACCCTGCCCCACCCCCGGCTGCATTTGCGGGCCTTTGTCCTCGTCCCCCTGGCGGAAATCGCCCCCGACCTCGCCCTGCCCGGTCGCGGCTCCGTGGCGGCCTGGCTTCCCGCCGTCGCCCTCCAGGCCATCGAGCGCCTATGAACCTGCCCGTCCTCTGGCAGACGGTCATCCTGCTGGCGTTTTCCAACGTCTTCATGACCTTCGCCTGGTACGCCCATCTCAAGCATTTGAACGAAAAGCCCTGGTGGGTGGCTGCCCTCATTTCCTGGGGCATCGCCCTCTTCGAGTACCTCATCCAGGTGCCGGCGAACCGCATCGGCAATACGGAACTGACGCTGGCCCAACTGAAGATCCTGCAGGAGGTGATCACCCTGACGGTCTTCGTGCCCTTCGTTGTCTTTTACATGAACCAGCCCCTCAAACTCGACTACCTGTGGGCTGCGCTATGCATGCTGGGGGCGATATACTTCGTTTTTCGACCTTGAGGCCCGCCGCCGTCTGAGAATCGGCGACTCGAGGCCGAACAGGCTCAAATCAATAAAGAGACGACATACGGAGGCGACATGGGATTGTTTGGTGGGAACTCCCGGGAACTGGACGAAGCACGCCAGCGCATCACCCAGTTGGAAAACGACAATACGGCCCTGCGCGGGCAGCTCAGCGAAAGCGAAAACCGGCGCCAGAGCCTCGAGAGTCAGCTCGACAAGGGCAACCGCCAATCCGCCGGCTGGGACGTTCTGCTCAAGAACCTGGAGTCCTTTGGCTCTTCCCTCCAAGCCTCGCAGCAGACCCTGGCACTGCTGGCCGGCGACTTGCGCGGGACCAAGGACGAAGCGATCTCCGCCGCCAGCACCTCAGCGGCCAGCAGCGAACTGATGCAGCGCATCGGCGCGGATCTGGGTTCCCTGGCCGACGACTCCCGCGGGACCATGGAAAAAGTCGAGGGATTGAACGACAGCGCCAACAAGATCGGCAGCATTCTGTCCCTGATCAAGGAAATCGCCGACCAGACCAATCTGCTGGCCTTGAATGCCGCCATCGAGGCGGCCCGGGCCGGGGAAGCGGGGCGGGGTTTCGCGGTGGTGGCGGATGAGGTGAGAAAGCTCGCCGAACGCACGTCCAAGGCGACCAACGATATTTCCGCCCTGGTCCAGGCGATCAGCCAGGAAACCACCAGCGCCCACTCCGCCATGGAAAAGCTGGCCGCCAAATCGGCGGGCTTCGGCGCCGACGGCAACGAGGCCTCCCAGCGGATCAGCGGCATTATCGACACCTCGCGCAAGATCGAGAAGGACGTTGCGATTTCCGCCCTGCGCAGCTTCGCCGAGCTCGCCAAGATGGACCACCTGGTCTTCAAGTTCGAAATCTACAAGGTCTTTTTCGGGTCGTCCCCCAAGACGGCGGCCGATTTTGCCGATCACACCGCCTGCCGTCTGGGCAAGTGGTATTACGAGGGCGAAGGCAAAGCCTGCTTCTCGCGTCTGGACGGCTATTCGGCCATGGAAGCCCCCCACCTCGCAGTGCATAAGCATGGCCGCGAAGCCGTGCAGCGCTTCCGCAACGGAGATTTCTCCGGCGGCGCCGACTCGGTCGGACTCATGGAAAGCGCCAGTCTGGAAGTGCTGGCCTGCCTGGAACGCATGGCTCAACACGGGGTCAACAACCCGGACGTTCTCTGCGCCCATTGACCCCCTTCGGAGCCTCCCTTGTCGGCCCAAACCATCACTCGCCGCCTCTCCCACCTGGACCTCGCCCAACTTCGGGATACCGGCGAAAAGATCGCCGTCCTCACCTGTTATGACGCCAGTTTTGCCCGTCTGCTCGACGATTGCGGCGTCGAAGTGCTGCTCATCGGCGACTCCCTGGGCATGGTCCTCCAGGGCCACGATTCGACTCTGCCGGTGACCCTGGACGATATCGCCTATCACACCACCTCCGTCGCCCGCGGGTCGAAACGAGCGCTCATCGTCGCCGACATGCCCTTCGGCACCTTCCAGATCAGCCCGCAGGAAACCTTCGCCAACGCCGCCCGCCTGATGGCCGCCGGCGCCCAGATGGTCAAACTGGAAGGGGGCGAGGAGATGGTCGAGACAACCCGCTTCTTAACCCGCCGCGGTATCCCGGTCTGCGCCCATGTCGGCCTGACGCCCCAGTCGGTCCACCAACTGGGCGGCTTCAAGGTCCAGGGACGCGACGATTCGGGGGCAGCCCAATTGCTTGCCGACGCCGTCGCGCTCGAGGAGGCCGGTGCCACGCTCATCGTCCTCGAAGCCATCCCGACGCGCCTGGCTTCGCTCGTCACCGCCCGCCTCGCCATCCCCACCATAGGCATCGGCGC
>SSTA01000153.1 GCA_009469685.1 Azonexaceae bacterium
GGCCCTCTACGGCGGCACTCTGGCCGGCAGCCTGGGCGTCAACGCCAATACCAACGAATTCGCGGTCAAACAGGCCCTGGCCGGAATCGCCATCGAACCGCTGCTCAAGGACGCCATTGCCAAGGATCCCCTGGAAGGCCGGGGCACGGTCAATCTCGACGTCACCACCCGCGGCGACACGGTGGCGGCCCTCAAGAAGGCTCTGGCCGGTTCCGCCTCGGTGGCGCTGCGCGACGGGGCGATCAAGGGCATCAACCTCGCCAAGACCCTGCGCGACCTGAAGGGCAAGCTGGGCGCCAAGCAAAGCAGCACCGCCGACGCCGACGGCCGGGAAAAGACCGATTTCTCCGAACTGACGGCGAGCTTCCGCATCGCCGGCGGCGTCGCCCACAACGACGACCTGGCAATGAAGTCCCCCTTCCTGCGGCTGGGCGGCAACGGCGACATCGATATCGGCAACGACCGCCTGGACTACCTGGCCAAGGTCAGCGTGGTCGATACAGCCAAGGGCCAGGAGGGCAAGGATCTGGACCACCTCAAGGGTCTCACGGTGCCGGTGCGGCTCCACGGTCCCTTCGACAAGCTCGCTTACAAGCTCGAACTCGGCGATTTGATCGGCCAAGCGGCGAAAGCCCAGGTGGAGGCCAAGAAGGAGGAAGTCAAGGCCAAGGCCGAAGACAAGCTCAAAGGGAAGCTGAAGGGACTATTCGGGAAGTAGCGCCCGGGACGACCCGGTTCCCGTCAGATCGCCTCCAGGAGTTGCCTAAGACCTATCACCTTCGACATACTCACGTTCCAGCGTCTATTCAAGGTGCTCAACAATTAAAACGCAGGGGGAGCGATGGCCAGCTACAAGAATATCGAGATCGACGATGGGCTGATCGGCGTCATTCGCCACATGGATACCGTCGAGGAGTACCGTGAGGTTCTGCAGGGGCTGCAACTGGTCTGGGACAATCTGACCTTGCTGGGCCAGATGTCGGGAGCCGGGACCGACATGACGGCGACGCGTCAATCGTTCAACGCGCTGACCGGCCAGCTCATCAATCAGCTCGGCGCGGAAATTCTCAAGAAGTCAGTCCAGGAAATGCGGGCCAAGGCCCAGGTCGCCATCGACATCCTGGTGCGCAACCTGTTCGAGCGTACCGCGGACATCGGTTTCCTGGCCACCGACGACGACATACGCCGATTCGTCGCCAATGTCGCGGTCAAGTCCGGCAATATCCACACCGCCAAGGATCTCGATGAAGAACGGGAAGCCTTGCGCCGCCGCTTCTCCGAGTACGTGGCCAAGTATTCCGTCTATTCCGACATCGTCCTCCTCGACATTGCAGGCACCGTCCTTGCCCGCCTGGACGATTCGATTGCCGTGGGCCACAGCGCGGAGCCCATGCTGCAGGAAGCCTTGAGCACGGCGGCCGCCTATGTCGAATCCTACGGCAACCACGATCTGCTGCCTGGCCGGGCCTCGTTGATCTACGCCTATCGGGTCTGCGACGCGGCCGGCGAACCGGTGGGCGTGCTCTGTCTCTGCTTCCGCCTCGAAGACGAAATGGCAGGCATCTTCGCCAACCTCGGCGCCCATGACGACTGGTCGGTGATCACCCTGCTCGACAGCGCGGGGCGCGTCGTGGCCAGTTCCGATGCTTACCATGTTCCCCTCGGTGCCCCCCTGGAAATCGTGCGGGACGCCGAATACCGGATCGTGCGCTTCGCCGGCCAGGAATATCTGGCGGCCACCTGCGCCACCCAGGGATATCAGGGTTATCTCGGCCCCGGCTGGGTCGGCCACGCCATGCTTCCTGTCCAGCATGCCTTCAACAAGGCTACGGCGGGCATGCTGGCCGGAGTTGCCCCGGCGACTCTGGCCTCGGTGATGAACAATCCCTCTCTGTTTGGCCAGGAACTGCGTTCCATTCCCGAGCAAGCGCAGCGTATCCAGGCCGACCTCAATCGTTCGGTCTGGAACGGCAACGTCCGCCAGGTCCACTCTTCCGACGCGGTCAATGCCTCGTTTTCCAAAACGCTGCTGTGGGAAATCAGCAAGACCGGCGCCAGGACCGAGGATGTCTTCGAACGCTCCATCGCCAATCTGCATGAGACCGTCGTCTCGTCCATCCTCCAGGACAGCCGCTTCCTGGCAGCACTGGCCATCGACATCATGGACCGCAATCTCTACGAGCGGGCCAACGACTGCCGCTGGTGGGCTCTGACGACGACCTTCCGGGAATTGCTGGCGAGACCGGAGCGATCTCCGGAAGACGTGGGCGAAATCAGTCGCATCCTCGATTACATCAACGGTCTTTACACCGTTTATAGCAATCTTTTCGTCTTCGACGCCCAGGGGCGCATCGTCGCCGTCTCCCGACCCGGCAGCGGACCGGTTCCCGGGACATCTCTGAACGAAGACTGGGTGCGCCAGACCCTGACGCAAACGAGTTCCCAGGGTTATACCGTCTCAGCCTTCGCGCCCACTCCGCTTTACGGCGGTCAGAGAACCTACATCTACGGCGCTGCGATCCGCTCTCCGGACGAGAGCCGGATCGTGGGCGGCATCGGCATCGTCTTCGATTCTGCGCCGCAATTCGCGGCCATGCTGAGCGATACCCTGCCCGGCGAAGAGATGACGGCGGGGGCTTTCGCGCTCTTCTCGACACCGGACGGCGAGGTGATCGCCTGCTCGGGCAACGAATTCAGACCGGGCGACCGCGCTCCGGTCGCCGAGCCCTACCTGCGGTTACGACCCGGCGAATTCGCGTCCGGCATCGTCGAGCACGGCGGCCGCTACTTCGCCATCGGTACGCGAGGCAGCAAGGGCTATCGAGAATTCAAGGGACCCACGGACGCCTACCGTAACGACGTCGTCGCCATCGTTTGCCAACCCCTCTGCGAGGTCGTGGCGATGGCCGTCCAGCCCAGCCTCAAGAAACTCAATGTTCGGACGGGTCGGCGAACCGATGGTCCCACCTGCGAAATCGCCACTTTCCACATCGGGGGCACCTGGTTGGGGATGCGCGCCGAGCAGATCTGCGAAGCGGTGGCTCCGGTCGGCATTACCGCAGTGCCGGGAGCCGGCCGTATCTTCGCCGGCTATCTCATGTACGGCGGCTCCCCGGTCCCGGTCTACGATATCGGCGAAATGGCCAACGCGGGTCCGGCCATGGCCGGTGCCGATCGCCAAGTCATCGTCCTGCAATCGGAGAAGGGAAGCCATCTCGGCATCTTGGTGGATGGCCTGGGCGAAATTCCCGAAATCGCCATCTCCCGCCTCCAGGCGCTCCCCGCCATGCTGGCCGGCGGCAATGTCCTGGCGGAATCCATCGTCGGAACCGATGCGCCGGACAAGGAACATCTGTTGATCGTCCTCAGCGCCGAACGCATCATCGCCCGGCTGCTGGCTGGCAAACTGGAAATACCGCCACCGCCCGTCTCCCTCGCAGCGCCGCGTAAGGACGGCAGCGAGCTGCCGGTCGGCGCGCAGTCGGCCTGACGCTAAGGCGCCTGCCAGCGTGCCGCGGCGGTATCGTCCGTATCCCGCGCATCCACCCAGCGTGCCCCTTCCGGGGTGGCTTCCCGCTTCCAGAAGGGAGCCCGGGTCTTCAGGTAGTCCATGATGAACTCGCAGGCGGCAAAGGCTTCGCCCCGGTGCGCGCTGGTCACCGCCACCAGGACGATCTGGTCGCAGGGTTTGAGCGGCCCCACCCGGTGGATCACCAGGGCCTCGTAGATGTCCCAGCGTTGGCGGGCCTCGGCGACGATGGCCTCGAGGGCTTTCTCGGTCATGCCCGGATAGTGTTCCAGGGTCATTTCCGAGACGGAGTTGCCGTCGTTCAGGTCCCGCACCAGTCCGACGAAACCGGCCAGGGCGCCGACCCGCGCGTCATGGGCCCGCAGGGCGGCAAATTCGGCGCCGACGTCGAAATCGGCTTCCTGGACGCGGA
>SSTA01000154.1 GCA_009469685.1 Azonexaceae bacterium
CACCTGGGCCGAGCGCAAGGTGATCGGTTACATGCAGGTCCGGATCGGTCCCAACCGGGTCGGTCCCTGGGGCTTGATCCAGCCCATCGCCGACGGCCTGAAGCTGCTGATGAAGGAAATCGTCGTTCCCAGCGGTGCCAACAAGGCGATCTTCATCATTGCCCCCATGCTGGCCATCGCGCCGGCCCTGGCCGCCTGGGCAGTGGTCCCCTTCACCGACAGCCTTGTCCTGGCCAACATCGACGCCAGCCTGCTCTACATCATGGCCATCACGTCCATGGGGGTGTACGGCATCATCCTGTCCGGCTGGGCGTCCAATTCCAAGTACGCCTTCCTCGGTGCCATGCGCTCCGCCGCCCAGATGGTGTCTTATGAAATCTCCATGGGTTTCTCGCTCATCTGTGTGTTGATGGTTTCCAACAGCCTGAATCTTGTGGATATCGTCTATGCCCAGGATAAAGGCGCTTTTGCCAGCCACGGCCTCAGCTTCCTCTCCTGGAACTGGCTGCCGCTGTTCCCCATGTTCCTGGTGTATCTGATCTCGGGCGTCGCCGAAACCAACCGGGCACCCTTCGACGTGGCAGAGGGCGAATCGGAAATCGTCGCCGGCTTCCACGTCGAATATTCCGGCATGGCCTTCGCCGTGTTCTTCCTGGCCGAGTACGCCAACATGATCCTGGTGGCCGCGCTCACCGCCATCATGTTCCTCGGCGGCTGGCTGTCCCCGGTGGGCTTCCTCCCTGATGGCATCTTGTGGCTCTTCGCCAAGATGTCCTTCGTGTTGCTGCTCTTCCTCTGGTTCCGTGCCACCTTCCCGCGCTATCGCTACGACCAGTTGATGCGCCTGGGCTGGAAGGTCTTCGTGCCGGTCTGTCTCGTTTGGCTTGTCGTCGTGGGTGTGTGGATGATGTCCCCGCTCAGCATCTGGAAGTGAGGAGAGAGTCATGGGTTCGATGAAGGAAATCTTCAACAGCCTGCTCCTCAAGGAGCTGTTGAAGGGCATGTCGGTGACGGGGAAATATTTCTTCGCCCGCAAGATCACCGTCCAGTACCCCGAGGAGAAAACTCCGCAGAGCTTCCGTTTCCGCGGCCTCCACGCGTTGCGCCGCTACCCGAACGGAGAGGAGCGCTGCATCGCCTGCAAGCTGTGCGAGGCCATTTGTCCGGCCTTGGCCATCACCATCGAGGCCGAACCCCGCGAAGACGGTTCGCGGCGCACGACGCGCTACGACATCGATCTGACCAAGTGCATCTTCTGCGGCTTCTGCGAAGAAGCCTGTCCGGTGGATGCTGTCGTCGAGACGCGCATATTCGAGTATCACGGCGAAAAGCGCGGCGACCTGTACTACACCAAGCCCATGCTCCTGGCCAACGGCGACCGCTATGAAGCGCAGATCGCCGCCGACCGCGAGATGGACGCTCCCTACCGCTAACGGGCCCCACGATGGAATTCCAGACTTTCGTCTTCTTCTTCCTGTCGGCGATCCTGATTTTCGCCAGCCTGCGGGTCATCACTGCCCGCAACCCGGTCCATGCCGCGTTGCACCTGATCCTTGCCTTCTTCACCTGTGGTGGAATCTGGGCGCTCCTGCAGGCCGAGTTCCTTGCCATCGCCATCATCCTTGTCTATGTGGGCGCGGTCATGGTGCTTTTCCTCTTCGTGGTCATGATGCTCGACATCAACATGGACCGCATTCGGCAAGGCTTCTGGCAATACCTGCCCCTCGGCGCCTTGCTCGGCATGCTGATGGTGGCTGAAATGGGTCTGGTTCTGGGCAGCAAGTACTTCCAGGTACCGGCTTCGGAGGCGGTTACTCCGGCCGGCATCTCGAATACCAAGGGTATCGGAACCCTGATGTTCACCGATTACGTCTATCCCTTCGAGTTGGCGTCCATCGTGTTGCTCGTCGGCATGATCGCGGCCATCGTCCTGACCTATCGTGGACCGAAACACAGCAAATACACCAGCCCGAGCGACCAGGTCTTCGTCAAGGCCAAGGATCGCGTCCGTGTCTTGCAGATGCCGGTTGAAAAAGACTGAACCCCGGGAAGACCATGCTTACTCTGTCACTCTCGCATTTCCTGATTCTGGGCGCGATCCTCTTCGCGATCAGCGTCGTCGGCATCTTCCTGAATCGGAAGAACCTGTTGGTGCTGCTGATGGCCATCGAATTGATGCTGCTGGCGGTGAATATGAATTTCGTTGCCTTCTCACACTACCTGCAGGATCTCTCCGGCCAAGTCTTCGTCTTCTTCATCCTGACCGTCGCCGCGGCCGAATCCGCCATCGGCCTCGCCATCCTGATCGTCCTGTTCCGCAACCTGAAGAGCATCCACGTGGATGACCTGGACAGCCTGAAGGGCTAATCATGGAAATGCACAAACTCTACTTGCTCGTTCCCCTGGCGCCGCTAATCGGCGCGATGATCGCCGGCCTCTTCTGCCGGGTCATCCCCCGCTGGGTCGCTCATACCGTGACCATCGCCGGTGTGGCCGTGGCCTTCTTCGCCTCGGTTGTCATCTTCAAGGACGTCTTGGCCGGCCATACCTACAACGGGCCCGTCTATACCTGGCTGACCAGTGGCGACTACAAATTCGAGGTCGGCTTCCTCATCGACACCCTGACCACCACGATGATGCTGGTGGTGACTTTCGTCTCCCTGATGGTGCACATCTACACCATCGGCTACATGCACGACGACCCGGGCTACAACCGCTTCTTCAGCTACATCTCGTTGTTCACCTTCTCCATGCTGATGCTGGTGATGAGCAACAACTTCATGCAGCTCTTCTTCGGCTGGGAGGCCGTGGGTCTGGTCTCCTACCTGCTGATCGGATTCTGGTACACCCGCCCGACGGCCATCTTCGCCAACATGAAGGCCTTCCTGGTCAATCGGGTCGGCGACTTCGGCTTCATCCTCGGCATCGGCTTGATCCTCACCCACTTTGGTACTCTGGATTACGCCACCGTTTTCGCCAAGGCGAAGGACTTCTCCGAGACCACCATCAATATCTGGGGCAGCGCCGAGTGGTCCTTGATGACGGTCACCTGTATCTGTCTGTTCATCGGCGCCATGGGCAAGTCGGCCCAGGTTCCGCTGCACGTGTGGCTGCCCGACTCCATGGAAGGCCCGACCCCGATCTCCGCCCTGATCCACGCGGCGACCATGGTGACCGCCGGCATCTTCATGGTGTCCCGCATGTCGCCGCTGTTCGAACTGTCTACCACGGCCCTTTCGGTGGTTCTGGTGATCGGCGCCATCACCGCGCTGTTCATGGGCTTCCTGGGCATCATCCAGAACGACATCAAGCGCGTGGTCGCCTATTCGACCCTGTCTCAGCTCGGCTACATGACGGTCGCCCTGGGGGCATCCGCCTACTCCGTGGCCATCTTCCACCTGATGACCCACGCCTTCTTCAAGGCTCTGCTGTTCCTTGGCGCCGGTTCGGTGATCATCGGCATGCACCACGATCAGGACATCCGCAACATGGGTGGCCTGCGCAAATACATGCCGATCACCTGGATTACCTCCCTGGTCGGTTCGTTGGCTCTCATCGGAACGCCCTTCCTGTCAGGCTTCTATTCCAAGGATTCCATCATCGAGGCCGTGCAGCTATCCCACATCCCGGGGGCCGGCTTCGCCTACGCCGCAGTTCTGGCCGGCGTCTTCGTCACTGCCTTCTACTCCTTCCGCATGTACTTCCTGGTCTTCCACGGCGAGGAGCGCTTTGGCAAGGGTCATGACGAACATCACGACCACCAGGGCGACCACGACGACGAGGAGGTCTCCGCCGACCACCACCACGGCCTCGCTCCCGGCCAGAAGCCCCACGAGACCCCCTGGGTCGTCTGGCTGCCGCTGGTCTTGCTCGCCATTCCCTCGGTTGTCATCGGTTATATCGCCATCGAACCCATGCTGTACGGCAGCTACTTCGAGGGGGCGATTCATATCGACCTCGAGGCCCATCCGGCCATGGAGCACCTCAAGGAGGAGTTCCACAGCGCAGGCGCCATGGGCGTCCACGCCCTGACTTCGGTGCCCTTCTTCCTGGCCCTGGCCGGCGTCGTGCTCTCCTGGTTCTTCTACATGAAGCGCCCCGACATTCCGGCGGCCATTCAGAAGAAGGTCATGCCCCTCTACATCTTGCTCGAGAACAAATACTACTTCGACAAGTTCAACGAGGCCTTCTTCGCCGCCGGCGCCCGGCTGCTGGGCAAGGGACTCTGGAAGGGCGGCGACGTGGCGGTGATCGACGGCGTTATCGTCAATGGCTCGGCCAGACTGGTCGGGCTGGTTTCCGCCGTGACCCGCCTGTTCCAGACCGGATACGTCTATCACTATGCCTTCACGATGATCATCGGCCTCTTCGTGCTGATGACCCTGTGGATCAACCGCGCCTAAGGTAGAAAAGCTAGGAATAACATG
>SSTA01000155.1 GCA_009469685.1 Azonexaceae bacterium
GAATTGGTCGATGCGCTGATCGCCTCGGCAGACGTTTTTCAGGAAATTGCCCGCCAACTGCAGGATTGAAATGCCATGCGAAGCTTTCCCCAAGCCCCTCAACGACGCCTGAAGAGACCCTGGCAGCGCCTGATCGCGGTGTTCGGCGCCGGGCTTGTCTGCACGCCGGTCCTTGCCCAGGTCTCGGTTTCCGGCTTCGGCACCCTTGGATACGCGCAGTCGGATCGCTCCTTCCGGTACCAACGATTCGTCGACGACGACGGAACCTTCAACCGGGACACTCTGATCGGGGCTCAAGCCGACATACGTCTAGGCGAGCAATTCAGTCTGGTCGCCCAGGCCAAACTCGCTCCCTCGCTCAAACGCAACAATCCCTGGGATACCACGCTGACCTGGGCCTTTCTCGCCTGGCGGCCGACCAACGATCTCCTCCTGCGGGCCGGCCGCTTCCGCGTACCTTATTACCTCAACAGCGCCAACCTCGACGTCGGCGTGACTTATGACCCCGCACAGCTTCCGCAAGAGCTCTATTCGATCTCGCCCACCAACGAGACCACAGGAATTTCGCTGAGCCACACCTGGGAGACCGCCCCCGTCGACATTGCGCTTGACGCGTACTGGGGAAGCGCCAACTTCTTCGGCAGCATCTTTTTCAGGGATGATTACCGCGCCTTCGGAGGACCGGACAGGGGACGGACTTTTATCCCGCTGGAGATCGACTCGCGCGGATTCGCCCTGACCTTCACCCGGTCGGAAGACATCCTCCGGCTGGGATTCCACCATGCCGGAGTCATGCGGCGGGATGGCGGAGAATGGACCAAGGATTTCCCGCTCATCAATCTACCCGACGGCCAGAGTTTTTACCTCGCCAGCCAGAGTCCCCTGGTACCGACCGTAAGGGAGATTCGATTCAGCATCCTGACTGCCGGATTCGATATCGGGATCGGAAGGAACTTGCGGCTTGCTGGCGAATTTGCCCGCCGTACCAATGTCAATGCGCCCCGCGGGGGTGCCGATACGCGCGGCGGCTATCTCGCCCTGCGCTATGACGCCGGTAGCTGGCACCCTTACGTCTCGATCGCCCGCCTCCTGTCCAACGATCCCTCCCTTGGACTCTTTGAGGCAGTCAATTCGAATCGTGTCGTTCCTTCACCTTTCCTTCCCGCACCCGCGTCCCTCATCAATGCCAGCCAGCGCTTTGCCGCCGATCGGCTTGTCGTGTACGACCAATCGACCCTCGCGATCGGAACCTCATACATTCTGTCGCCGACCCAGAAGCTGAAATTCGAGTGGGCGACCACCCACGTCGGCAAGGTTTCCAGTTTTGTCGATGCCCCTGAAGGAGGGAACGTCCGCGATCGGAACATCCATGTCCTCTCAGCCTCCTACAACTTCACGTTCTGAGGCCCAGGTTCGATGAAGCGCTTCCTGGCCTGTCTTGCCGTCTGGTTACTGCCGCTCCACGCGGCACTGGCCGAGGGCATGGTCATCGTCGCCCACCCTTCTGTACCGCGGATGGACCAAGCGACGGTCCAACGCGTCTATACCGGACGAGTGATCGAAATTGGCGGCGTCAGCGTGGTTCCGCTCAACGCACCCCCCGGGCACCCCGATCGCACGCGTTTCCTGCGCGATTACCTGCAGCAGGACGATGAGAAATACATCGGTTACTGGACCGTACGCCGATACATCGGCAAGGGAACTCCTCCGCGGGAGGTCAATTCGGGCGAAATGGCGTCAACGATCCAGACAACGCCAGGCGCCATCGGCTATCTTCCCGAATCGGAACTTCGTCCGGGAATGAACGTCATCCTCCGGCGGCCCACCGAAGAAGCCCATCGCTAATAGCGGCGCTCCTGGGAACGAGCGGGAGTTCCTCTGACCACCTCAAAATCGGTCGTTGCGACCGTACGTCCATCCTGGGTCGCAACGACAAGACGCCAAGCTCCCGGCGCGGGGTTAGTGACGTAGGAATAGCCTCTGAACCCCTGCTCCCGACCGCCGACCAAGGTAAATCTGCTCCCGCCGACGCGGCGCCAACTCCCGGATTCATCCTGCCTTTCCCAGCGATGTTCGAGGGCGGCCGTGACGCCCCGCGGAGAAAAAACCGCCGAGACCGCATAGATCTGCCCCTGATCCGGGACATGCAAGGTCGCCGCCCAGTCGCGCCAGATCTGCCAAGGAGCGGCGGGTTCGACACGCAGGCGGTAGTCGGAACCCGCCTTGACGAATTCCTGACCGATAGCGACGTCCCGCGTGACCAGCGGTACCGGCGCCACCATGTCCAACCTCCAGGCGCCCATGAGGGCCAAGCCGACTGCCCAGGCCGGAACGATTCGCCCCGGCCGCCCCGGTGAGCACAAGCGGAGAAGGTGTGCCAAACCAACGCCCACCGCCGTCGAGAGGTAAAACCAGATCGGATTCAAGCTGCCCGCCGCGAAGGGCAAGGCGAAGTTCATCAGCAAACTGGCACAAAAGGCGAAGAATGCCCAGATCAGGGAATAACGGCTGCCGTAGCGCGCTCCCCAGAACTCGTTGGCGACCAGCAGAGCCCCCAGGACGGCGGCGCCGATTCCGGCGGTGAAATGGCTGCTGCTCTTGGCATAGAGGATGAAAAGGGCGGAATAGAGGCTACCGAAACAGAATTGGAGTGCCGGGTAGGGAAATTGCCAGAGAAACCTCTCCCAGCGGCTTGCCGCGGTGTTCTGGGAGTCCGGGGGGGCGGTTCCCCGATAGTCCCGCCGCGCCAGAACAAATGCCAGAATCGCCGCCAGCCCGAGCACCCCGCCCAGGCGCCAGAAATCGAGGACCTTGACCCGCACCCCCAGGGTCAAGGCGTCCCAAATCACTCCGCAAAAAAAGGAGGCTACGGGAACGAAGCGAAACAGGCCCTTGCCAACCATCGAAGCCCCCAGGGAACGCAGCCGCAAGCTACGGCTCGGCCGTCAGTCTCCCACGACATCGACGCCCGGCGGCGCGGTAAAGCGGAAAAGCGAGGGCGGCAAGGCTGGATTGCGCTCGCTCTTGGAAAAGCGGACCAAGGTCGTCTGACCAAAGTTATCGAGGAGTTCCATGCCCCGGAGTTCGCCGCCCGAAAAACCCAGACGCAGCTTCTCGAAACCACCTTCCGCAACCCGCGGCCGGGCTTCGACCCAGTCCAGGCCTTCGCTCTCACCCGCGTCCTTGAGGACGAAATTTTTGTCGAGCTCGGCACTCCCGGAAAGTAAGGCCGCCGGGGTGCTCCCGATGGCATCCCCAGCCTTTCTCACTGTCACCTGCTTGAGCTCCGGGTCGTATATCCAGAATTTCTCGCCATCCCCCACGACGAGCTGGGGATAGGGCGTCAGAATTTCCCAGCGCAACTTGCCCGGCCGCAGAATGGCCACGGTGCCCGCCGACTGCTGCGGCTTACGGCCACCCTTGCTGGTCACCAGCTGGGAGAACTCGGCGCGGAAGCTGCGCGTCGAATCGAAGAAACGGTGCAACTGGTCCAGCGCCCCGGCCCAGGCTGGGGTCCAGGCGCAACAGAGGGCAAACAGCGCCAGCCAGTATCTCACTCCGCCTCTTTCCGGGCGAGCACCTCGCGCCCACCGCGCGCATCCATGGTCGATACCAATCCGGCCCGCTCCATGGCTTCGATCAGCCGGGCAGAACGGTTATAGCCGATGCGCAGGTGCCGTTGGACCAGGGAGATCGACGCACGACGATTCTTGAGGACGATCTCGACCGCCTGATCGTACAGAGGGTCGTTCTCGGCATCCTCTCCGCTTTCGCTGCCCTCGCCGCCCCCCGCCTCATCATCCTCCACTCCGCCGGCGAGCACTTCGGCAACGTATTCCGGCGCGCCCAAGGACTTGAGGTAATCCACCACCCGGTGCACTTCGTCGTCGGAAACGAAGGCCCCGTGCACCCGGGTCGGGTATCCCGTACCCGGGGCGAGGTAGAGCATGTCGCCCTGGCCGAGGAGAGATTCGGCGCCCATCTGGTCGAGGATGGTACGGGAGGCGATCTTGCTGGAAACCTGAAAGGACATACGCGTGGGGATATTGGCCTTGATCAGGCCGGTGATGACATCAACGCTCGGACGCTGCGTTGCGAGGACAAGATGGATGCCCGCCGCTCGCGCCTTCTGCGCCAGGCGAGCAATCAGCTCCTCGACCTTCTTGCCGACCACCATCATGAGGTCCGCCAGTTCGTCGATGACCACCACCACATAGGGCATATGGACCAGAGGTTCAGGAGTCTCCGGCGTCAGGGAAAGAGGATTGGGCAGATGCTCGCCCCGTTTTTCCGCGTCGCGAATCTTGGCGTTGAAACCCGACAGATTCCGTACCCCCAAGGCGGACATCAGCTTGTAGCGGCGCTCCATTTCGGCGACACACCAATGAAGCGCATTGGCAGCCTGCTTCATGTCGGTCACAACCGGGGCCAACAGGTGGGGGATGCCCTCGTAGACCGACAGTTCGAGCATTTTCGGATCCACGAGGATCAGGCGGACGTTTTCCGGCTCGGACTTATAGACGAGGGAAAGGATCATGGCGTTGATGCCCACCGACTTTCCCGACCCGGTCGTCCCGGCCACCAACAGATGCGGGGTCTTGGCCAGGTCCGCCACCACCGGCAGGCCACCGATGTCCTTGCCCAGGCTTACGGTCAAGGGACTGGCCATATCGTTGTACGGCTGGCTGGCGATGATTTCCGAAAGCCGTACCGTCTGGCGCCGCGGATTGGGCAGTTCCAGGGCCATGCACGACTTGCCCGGCACCGTCTCCACCACCCGGATCGAGACCAGGGCCAGGGCGCGGGCCAAGTCCCGGGCCAGATTGACGATCTGGGCTCCCTTGACGCCCACCGCAGGCTCGATCTCGTACCGGGTGATGACCGGCCCCGGCAGGGCCGCAAGGACCTTGACCTGGACGCCGAAGTCCGCCAATTTGCGCTCGATCAGGCGGGATGTGAATTCCAGGGTTTCTGCGCCTACCGACTCGGTGGCTTGCGCTGCCGGGTCCAGGAGGTGGAGGGGCGGCAAACGGCCCCCGATGACGGCCTCGGGGAAGAGAGCGACTTGCTTCTCGCGCTCGATGCGCTTCTCCGCTTTCCTCGACACCGGAACTTCGGGGGCCGACGGCTCGATGACGATCGGCTCATGGAGTTCGACGCGGCGCTTCTCGACCTCGACGTTTTCCTCTCGCAAAAGCGCAGTTTCACGGCCGATCCGGCGATCCCGCCAACTGTCGAACAATCCGTAGAGCCCGGAAACGGTTTTCTCCAGGGCCAAACCGATGCGCTCGCAAGCCCAAAGCCAGGACATCCCGGAAAAAAGGCTCCAACCTGCGGCCACGGCGACCAGCAGGAAGAGCGTCGCGCCGGTGTAGCCGAAGGAGGTCGCGAGCCAGTGCCCCGCTTCGTAACCCAGGAGCCCCCCCGGAGCCAGCGGCAAGGATGCCTTCAAGGTATGGAATCGGATCGCCTCAAGCGCTGAACTGGCGACCAGGAGCCCGGCGAATCCGGCCAGGGCGAAATAGAGAGGGCGGCGATCTTCCGCGCCCGGCCCGGACCGCAGCCGCTGGTAACCCCAGTGCACGCACATGACCATCAGGATGACCCACCACCAGGCGGACAACCCGAACAAGTACAGCAACAGATCGGCCAGCCAAGCCCCGAAGCGGCCGGTGGGATTGTGCAGGGACGCCCGGGTCGCAGCGTGGGACCACCCCGGATCGTCCTTGGAGAATCCCCACAATGCGAGCGATACGAAAAGGGCTAGGGCGCCCAGTGCAAGCCAGCGGGTTTCCTGCAGCAATCCGCCGATCTTCTCCGGAAGGGGATTCGTCGACCGCTCCGCCAAACGTCCGGCGGCCATCTTCACTCTCCGGTGATGACGATGCGGTCGTTCTCGTAGGTGATATAACCGCTCAATTCGAGATCCCGCACCACCTTGCTGACCATTTCGCGGGAGGCGCCGATCATGCGTGCCATGTCCTGCTTGGAAATCTTGCGCTTGACGACCCGCTTGCCCTCGTCCAGTTCGGACATCTCGAGGAGCAGACGGGCAACGCGCCCATAAACGTCGAGCAAAGCCAGACTTTCGATCTTGCGATCGGCCTCGCGCAGACGGCGGACCAGCACCTGCATGAGTTTGAGCGCGACCTGAAAATTGTCGCGCATGCAGCGCTGGAACTCTTCCTTGCCGAGGACCAGAAGCTCGCTGGCCTCCAGGGCGACCACATCGGCGGAACGCGGGCTGCCATCGATCAGACCCATCTCGCCGAAGGATTCTCCGTGGCCCAGCATGGCGAGAATGATCTCGCGGCCTTCCTCATCGCTATTGGTGACCTTCACTCGCCCGGTCAACATGATGTAGAGGCAATCGGTGGTATCCCCCGCTCGCACCACGAACTCGCTGCGTTCCGCTCGTTTGCGACCGCAGACACGGGAAAGCCGCTCGAGCTCGCTTTCGTCGAGACCGGCAAACAGGGGAACGTTGCGAAGAACGACCAAGCTGAGTGCGTGGGTGGCCTGTACCATGGTTTCACTTTTTGTTCATAGAGTTACCGCGGAATTATAATCCGGTTTCCCAAAAGGAATAGGGCCATGCGAAAAAACTTTTCGGATGGCCCCCGTATAATCCGAAAATCCAACACAAAAAAGGGAAGTCATGTCCAGCGCCCCCCGCCATTGCCGGCTCCTGATCCTGGGATCCGGGCCAGCCGGCTACACCGCCGCCGTTTATGCCGCCCGCGCCAACCTCAAACCGGTTCTGATCACCGGACTGGCTCAGGGTGGGCAACTGATGACCACCACCGACGTCGACAACTGGCCGGCAGACGCCGAGGGCGTCCAGGGACCCGATCTCATGGCCCGCTTCGAACAGCATGCCCGGCGCTTCGACACCGAGGTCATTTTCGACCACATCCACACGGCAAAGCTGACCGAGAAGCCCTTCACTCTGATCGGCGACTCCGGAACCTACACTTGCGACGCCCTCATCCTCGCCACGGGAGCTTCTGCCCAATATCTCGGCTTGCCTTCGGAAGAGGCATTCATGGGACGCGGCGTCTCCGCCTGCGCGACCTGCGACGGATTCTTCTATAGGAACAAGCCGGTCGCCGTTGTCGGCGGAGGCAACACCGCCGTCGAGGAAGCCCTATACCTGGCAAACATCGCCAGCCATGTGACGGTCATTCACCGGCGGGACAAGTTCCGCTCGGAGAAAATCCTGCAGGACAAGCTCTTCGAGAAGGAGAAGGCGGGCAAAGTCACCATCCTGTGGAACAGCGTCCTCGACGAAGTCCTGGGCGACTCGTCCGGCGTCACGGGATTGCGCATCAAGGCCACGGCCGACGGCTCGCCGCGCGAGCTCAAAGTCGACGGCGTGTTCATCGCCATCGGCCACAAGCCCAATACCGATCTCTTTACCGGCCAATTGGACATGGAGGGCGGCTACATCGTTACCCGGGGTGGTCGCGAGGGCAATGCCACCTTGACCAGCATCCCGGGGGTTTTCGCCGCGGGAGACGTTCAGGACCACATCTACCGCCAAGCATGCACTTCTGCCGGCACCGGCTGCATGGCGGCCCTGGACGCCGAGCGCTACCTGGACCAGCTCGGTCTGGCATGATCCCGGGCGGGGGTCAGATGACGAAAAAGAACTTCGTCTCGCCGCCCCCCAGCCCGGAGGATCGGGCGGCCTTTCGCGCCGCAGTGGAGGGTACCCAGCCCCTCGCCCCCACCAACCGGGTTCACCTGGGAGGCCCGCTCCCGGCACCGCGCCCGCTCCAATTTCGGGCCGACGAACGCGCTGCGTTGCGGGAAAGTCTGAGTGCCTCTCCCGGATTGCAGGATCGCCTCGAAGGCGGTGACGAGCCCAGCTATCTACGCCCCGGTCTGGCCGCAGGCGTATTGCGCGACCTGCGCCGCGGGCGCTGGGTCATCCAGGCGGAAATCGACCTCCACGGGATGAATCGCGAAGAGGCGAGGCACTCCCTCGGGGCGTGCCTTGGGGCCTGCGGACGCCAGGGAATCCGGTGCCTGCGGGTCATTCACGGCAAAGGCCTTGGATCCCCTGGGCGGGACTCCATCCTGAGGCGCCTGGTGAGGGGCTGGCTGATCCAGAAGGATGAGGTACTGGCCTACTGTCAGGCTGCCCCGCGGGACGGCGGCGAAGGCGCCATGCTGGTCCTGCTGCGCTCCAGGAAAACCTGACCCCACCGGCGCAGCAGCAGCCGCCTGGAAAAATCAGATTGCCGCTTCGTCGGTCTCGCCCGTCCGGATGCGGACGACCTGCTCGACCGGCATGACAAAGATTTTTCCGTCGCCGATCTTCCCGGTGCGGGCCGCTTTGATGATCGCTTCTATGGCGGCGTCCGCTTGATCGCCCGCAACGACCACTTCGATCTTGATCTTGGGCAGGAAATCGACCACGTACTCGGCGCCTCGATAGAGCTCGGTATGGCCTTTCTGGCGCCCGAAGCCTTTGACCTCGGTGACTGTCAGGCCGGTAACACCGACCTCCGAAAGGGCTTCGCGAACCTCGTCCAATTTGAACGGCTTGATGATGGCTTCAATCTTCTTCATGGATGTCTCGTCTTTCCGTGATCAATATTCATCGCGATAGCGATTGGTAATAGGATACCGCCAATCTTTGCCAAAGCCACGGGGGGTGATGCGAATTCCCACCGGCGCCTGCCGGCGCTTGTATTCGGCGATACGCAACAGACGGACCACACGCTTGACGGCGTCCGCGGGGAATCCCGCAGCGATGATCTCCCGCGGCGACCTGTCTTCCTCCATGTAGGCGGCGACGATGGCATCGAGGATGTCATAGGGCGGCAGGGAATCCTGGTCGACCTGATTGGGGCGCAGTTCGGCCGAGGGTGGCCGAGTGATGATGTTCTCGGGAATCACCGGAGAAATCCCGTTGCGATAACGAGCCAAGCGATAGACCATGGTCTTGTACACATCCTTGATCACCGCGAATCCCCCTGCCATGTCCCCATACAGGGTCGCATAGCCTACTGCCATCTCGGACTTGTTCCCCGTGGTCAGCACCAAGGCACCGGTCTTGTTGGACAGCGCCATCAGTATCATTCCGCGTATCCGCGCTTGCAGGTTTTCCTCGGTGGTATCGGCGGGCAGGCCGGCGAATTCCTTGGCCAGCAGTTTATCGAAGGTCGCCATGGCCGGCGCGATGGGAATCTCGTCATAGCGGACCCCCAGAGTCCGTACCATGGCCCGGCTGTCCTCGAGACTCATGTCCGCCGTGTAGGGCGACGGCATCATCACGGCCCGGACCCGATCGGCCCCCAAGGCGTCCACCGCGACACACAGGGTCAGGGCCGAATCGATGCCGCCGGAGAGCCCGATGATGGCGCCGGGAAAGCCGTTCTTGCCGATGTAGTCCCGCACGCCCAGCACCAGGGCGCCATAGGCTTCGGCATCGACGGAAAGCGCTTCGGCGATCCGAGTGGATTCGAGCTGGCCATTGTCGAAATCGACGAATCCCAGGGCCTCCTCGAACTGAGGCAAGGCCATGGCTAGCTCGCAATCGGCATCCAAGGCAAAAGATCCCCCATCGAACACCAGTTCGTCCTGCCCGCCCACCAGGTTGGCGTAGATCGCCGGAATCCCCGTCGCCCGGACCCTCTCCCCCAGCACCTCGGCACGCAGCGCTTGCTTCTCCAGATGCAGGGGAGACGCGTTCAGCACCAGGAGCAGCTCTGCTCCTGCCTGCCGAGCCAATTCCGCCGCACCCGGTTCCCACACGTCGGCACAGATATTGATCCCGCAAGCGACGCCTGCTATGCGGACGACGCAGGCCTCGGTTCCAGCGTCAAAGTAGCGTACTTCGTCAAAGACTTCGTAATTGGGCAGGCGGAGCTTGCGGTAGAGAGCGATCCGGCGACCATCGGCGAGCACGGCCGCCGCGTTGTAGCGGCGGCCGTCGGCCGCTTCCTCAGGGAATCCGACCACTAGGGCGATTCCCCGAGTGCGCTCGGCGAGGTCGTCGACCGCCGCCGAGCACGCCCGGTAGAACTCCGGGCGCAGAAGCAAATCTTCTGGGGGATAACCGCAGAGCGCCAGTTCGGGCGTCAGCAGGAGGTGAGCTCCCGCTTCCCTTGCCCGGGCAGCGCATTCGGCGATACGGCCCACATTCCCTGCAAGATCGCCGACGATGGCATTGAATTGGGCGACGGCGACCTTCAGCATCGAGGAGCGCTCAATAGGCGGGTTTCTCCTTGGCGTCGTTATAGCGCGCCACGCCTTCCATGATTTCCTTCTTCGCTTCCTCGGGACCGCACCAGCCGGTCACCTTGACGAACTTGCCCGGTTCCAGATCCTTGTAGTGAGCAAAGAAGTGGGCGATCTGGTCGAGAATGATCGTCGGGATGTCGGCATGGGTCTGGACGCTGCGATACATGGGGGTGAGCTTGTCCACGGGAACCGCGAGAAGCTTGGCGTCGGCCCCCGCTTCGTCGGTCATGGACAGCATGCCGATGGGGCGACAACGGACCACGACTCCAGGCGGCAAGGGAAACTGGGTCACGACCAGCACATCCACCGGGTCGCCGTCGCCGGCGATGGTATGGGGGATGTAGCCGTAGTTGCAGGGATAGTGCATCGACGTGCCCATGAACCGATCGACGAAGATGGCGCCGCTTTCTTTGTCAACTTCGTATTTGATCGGGTCGGCATGGGCCGAGATCTCGATGACGACGTTGAAATCGTTGGGGAGGGACTTGCCGGAGGGAACATTGTTGAGGGCCATGACGATCTCTTCGGGTTGTTGTGAGAGCGACGATTATAGCGCCAGCCCCGATGCGTCGGATGCCTTTTGCCAACGCCCGCGAGACGCCCTCCAGGGGAGTCCAGGCAACTTTACGTATTGACAATCATTCTCATTACTGAATACAATGAGAACCATTCGCATTCCTATCGTAGAGATCATGGAAAGTCCCTTCTGCCCCACGCCACCGCCCCCTGAAGATTCCACCGCGCCTCAGGGCATCGGTTCGGCGACCATTGCAAGCCGCGACCTGTTCGGCACCCTCAAGGCGCTGGAAATCGACCATGCGGGTCAGCGCTATGTACTG
This sequence comes from Azonexaceae bacterium, assembly GCA_009469685.1. Next base: position 11,094 of record SSTA01000155.1, read on the forward strand.
CGCATCACCCGCGAGAACAAGTTGATCCTCACCAAATAGAGCCCGCAACCCCTCTCCCTGCCTCGCCCAAATTCCGTTAATCCGCTCTCCCGCAAGCCAGCCGAGTCTGCCAGCCAGCACGAGATCCCCAGGAGTCTTCCATGCTGACTGCACGCCAATTCATTGCCACTTTGCTTGTCTCCGCCGCCTGCTGCGGATCCGCCCAAGCGCTCGAATATCCCATCGGAACCCCGCAGCAGAAAGCGGGAATGGAAATCGCCGCAGTCTATCTGCAGCCGGTTGAAATGGAGCCGGACGGGATGATGCGCAAGGCGTCGGAATCGGACATCCATCTGGAGGCCGACATCCACGCCCTGGCCAACAACCCCAACGGCTTCGAAGAAGGCGCCTGGATGCCTTATCTCCTGGTCAGGTTCGAAGTCAGCAAGATCGGAGGCGATTTCAAGGTCTCCGGCGATTTCATGCCCATGGTCGCCAATGACGGCCCCCATTACGGCGACAACGTCAAGCTCGCCGGTCCCGGCAAATACAAGGTGAAATTCACCATCCTGCCACCCTCGGAAAACAAGCACGCCCACTTCGGCCGCCACACCGACCGGGCCACCGGCGTCCGTCCCTGGTTCAAGCCCTTCGACGTGGAATACGAGTTCACCTACGTCGGCATCGGCAAGAAGGGCGGGTACTGACATGAACGCTTCGCCGCTGATCGCCGCCCTCGTCGCGGCGGGCTTGGTCACGCCCGCAATCGCTGCACCGCCGGACCCCGCGCTGCTGGAAAAACTGATCGCCCGCATGGAGCGCCTGGAAGCCCGCAATGCCGAACTGGAAAAGGAAGTGAAGGCGCTCAAGACCGAAAACGACAAGGTTGCCCAGGGACTCGACAGTGACCGCATTTCCCAATACGAACCGGAACTCACCGCACGCCTGAAGGCCGTTGAGAAAGATGCCCTCGACATGAGGAAGGCGGCAAAGAAGATCGACGCCCTCGACGGTCTCAAGGCCGGCGCCACCCTGACCACCGTCGGCCAACATGCCTGGGGTCTGCCCAAGGGAACCCGGGACGACGGCGGGCAACTCAATTACCGGGCCGACGTCACGGTCGAACTGCCCTTGGATCCGATCGGCGACATCGACCAGAAGCTCTTCGCCCACTTCCGTATGGGTCAGGGTCTGGGCCTCAACACCCCCTTCGGCAACCTCGGCCATTTCGCCAGCGCCCCCAATGCGGTCGCCTTCCGCGCCAGCGGCTCGAATCCCGACGATTCGGTGGCCATCCTCGGCGAAGCCTGGTATCAGGCGTCGATTCCCCTGCCCTTCGGCGGATTCAAACCCCATTCCCGCGAAGCCCTGGAACTGACCTTCGGCAAGATGGACATATTCGGCTTCTTCGACCAGAACGCGGTGGCCGGCGACGAATCCAAACAATTCCTCAATTCCGTCTTTGTCCATAATCCGCTCCTCGATGCCGGGGGAGAGGTCGCCGTAGACGCCAATGGATTCCAGCCGGGATTCGTGGCCGCCTACGTCAATACTTCGGAGAAGAGCCAGCCCTGGCGCCTGTCCCTGGGCGTCTTCGGCGCCGGGGAGAGGGGCGCCAATTACCAGCGCAGCTTGGCCGCGCCCCTGGTGATCGCGCAGGCCGAGCGGCAAGTCCGCCTGTTTGGCGGCCTGGCCGGAAGCTATCGCCTTTATGCCTGGAATCGCACCAAGGCTGCCGACCTTGCAGGCAATCGGGAAAGGCACACGGGCATTGGATTCTCGCTGGATCAGCAGGTCGGGGACGGCGTCGGCCTCTTCGCCCGCTATGGCAAATTGGTCAGCGGCGAATCTCCCTTCGACCAGGGACTCGCCCTTGGGGCTGCCTTCAACGGCAGCTACTGGGGCCGCGGCGGTGACACCCTGGGCCTGGCGGGCAGTTGGCTGAAGGCCAGCGACGATTATCGGGCTGCCGGCGGCAGTGGATGCCTGGGAGTTGATGACGCCGACAACTGCCTGGGAGCCTTTAGCTTCTCTCCCGCCGGGGCCGAAAGGGTTGCCGAAATCTACTATCGCTACCGAGTATCGCCCCAATTCGACCTGACGCCGGACTTCCAGTGGGTCGCCCGTCCGGGAGCCAATCCCGATGCCCGCTCGGCCCGCGTACTCGGCCTGCGAGCCAATCTCGCTTTCTAACGCCCACGACCATGCCTCCGCTATTTCTCTCCTGCTTACGTCCGGGCACCTGGATGTCGGTCTCCGTCGCCGGAATGGCTCTCGCCTTGCTGCTCACCGCAGCTCCGCCGACCCGGGCCGATGACCTACCCACGATCAAGCTGCTCATCAAGGATGGGCGTTTTCAGCCGGCCACCCTGGAAGTCCCAGCCGATACCAAGTTCCGCCTGGAAATCACCAACCAGGGCCCCGGCCCGGAGGAATTCGAGAGTACCGAATTGCGCAAGGAAAAGGTGATCGCCGCCGGGGTCACCTCCAACCTCATTTTCCAGCCCCTGAAACCCGGTAGCTACAAATTCTTCGGCGAATTCCACCCGGACACCGCCCAGGGGCAGATGGTGGCGAAGTAAATCGCTCCGGGGGAAATCATGGGGGAACACGTTCTGACCTTTCATCCGACCCGGCCGGGTACGGCGTCCCAAGGGCGAAGCGCCCGGCTCGGGCTGTTCCTGCGCCGCCATCGCCGGGCGGTGATTGCCGTTCAGTGGGGGGTGGTCATCGTCTACGCCGTCCTCGTCATCGTTCCCGCCTTTCTCCCCCTCCCCCCGGAAAGCGCCCACATCTGGGACAACCTGCGGCTCTTCGCTCAGTTCTGCTTCTGGGGCCTGTGGTGGCCGGGCGTCATGATCGCCACTGTAAGCCTCGGCCGTGTCTGGTGCGGCCTCTTCTGTCCCGAGGGCTTCATCTCCGAGCAGATCAGCCGTTTCGGCCGCGGCCACCCGCTGCCCCGCTGGCTGAAGTGGTCTGGCTGGCCCTTTGTCGCCTTCGTCTGCACCACGGTCTATGGCCAATTGGTGAGCGTTTACGAATACCCCCAGGCGGCGCTGCTGGTCCTGGGCGGCTCCACCGTGGCCGCCGTCGCCATCGGCCTCCTCTACGGCCGTGAAAAGCGCATCTGGTGCCGCTACTTGTGCCCCGCGTCCGGCGTCTTCGCCGTCCTGGCCAAGATCGCCCCGCTCCACTACCGCGTCGACCGGGCCGCCTGGGACCGCCACGATGGCGACTTCACCCCGGTGAATTGCGCCCCCCTGGTGGATGTGCGTCGCATGACCAGCGCTTCCGAATGCCATGCCTGCGGGCGCTGCGCCGGCCAGCGGGAGGCCGTGGCGCTCGCCTGGCGTTCCCCCTTCGCCGAAGTGCTCGACCCGGAAAACCCCGCCCGCACGCCGGAGGCCCTGACGCTGCTGTTCGGCGTCCTGGGCATCGCCACCGCCGCCTTCCAGTGGACAGTCAGCCCCTGGTTCCGCGATGCCAAGCTGGCGCTGGCCGACTGGCTGGTGGAACGCGAGTACTTTGCCCTGCTGGACAACGATGCCCCCTGGTGGCTGCTCACCCACGTCCCGGAAGCCAGCGACCTGTTCACCTGGCTCGACGGCGCCCTCATCCTCGCCTACCTGCTGGGCGGCGGCTTCGTCCTCGGCAGCCTGCTCTGGCTCGGCCCCGCCCTGGCCGCCCGCCTCACTAGCCACCCGTCCTATTCGTGGCAGCGCTTCACCCTGGCGTTGACGCCCATGGCGGCCGCCAGTGTCATTCTCGGGCTCTCCATGCTCACCGTGAGCCATCTCAAAGCCGAACACCTCTGGCTTGGTTGGCTGCCCGCCTTCCGCGTCGCCTTGCTCGCAGCGGGAAGCCTTGGCTGCCTCGTCCTCGCCGCTCGATTGGCGCGGCAATCCGGCACGGCAAGCGCTGCCCGGTTCGGCGCGACTTTGGCCATGGCCTGGCCCGTTCTGCTCATGGTCGGCGTCTGGTCCCTGGTCTTCTTTCGCTGGTAGATGATGTCCGCCGTCCTCGCACCGCCCCGGAACCCTCCTTACGTTGGGCCCGCCTATCCCTGGCGCAGCTTGGTCTTGGTCGTCGCCGCCCACAGCCTAGTGCTGATCACCTTGAGCCGGCTGGATCGCCTACCCTCGCTTCCCGAGGCACCGACCCTGACCGTCGATCTGCTGACCCCACCGGCGCCGATGGCTCCGGTCGCGGCTCCCGCGCCGCCGACCCGGGTCGAAAAGCGGCCCTCTCCCCGCCCCCAACCCGCGGCCCAAGCGCGCGCGCCCTTGCTGGCCACCGCCGGTCCTTCCCCGGTCGACGCAAGCGCCCCGCCCGCACCCCCTGCTCCGCCAGCTTCGGCAGCGCCTGCCGCCCCGTCTGCCGCAACCGCTCCCGCAACGCTGACCCAAGCACGCTTCGACGCCGACTACCTGCATAACCCGGCCCCCGCCTATCCCCCCATCTCCCGCCGGCTGGGCGAAGAGGGCAAGGTCGTGCTACGGGTCTTCGTCGAGTCCAATGGCCGCGCCGCCCAGGTGGAAATCCGGACCGCCAGCGGTTCGACCCGCCTCGATCAGGCCGCTGCCGATGCCGTCGCCCAGTGGAAATTCGTTCCCGCCCGGCGCGGCGAGGAGTCTGTGGGCGCCTGGGTTCTCATCCCCATCATCTTTTCGCTGAAAGGCTAGACATGGAAACCTCCCTGGGCCTCGCCCACTTCTTCGTGGCCGCCGACGGCATTGCCCGCTTGGTCCTCGGTCTGCTGCTGATCGCCTCCCTGGGCACCTGGACCCTGATCGTCACCAAGGGGATTCAAGTCTTTCGCCTGCGTCGCCGGAGCGAAGCCTTCCTCGCCGACTTCTGGCAGGCTCCCAACCTGGAGGCCGTGGCCGGCCGCCTGCGCGAACGGGGCACCACCGATCCTTTCTCCCATCTGGTACACCACGGCTTCACCGCCATCGAGTTGCAGAACCGCGGCGGCCGACGCGCCCTCATCGACAGCGGCTCCCCCGACGAACTGTTGACCCGGGCCCTGAAGCGGGCCATCGACGAGGATCGCAGCCGGCTCGAATTCGGCCAGACCTTCCTTGCCACCGTGGCCTCGTCGGCCCCCTTCGTCGGACTCTTCGGCACGGTCTGGGGCATTTACCACGCCCTGCTGGCCATCGGCGTTGCCGGCCAGGGCACCCTCGACAAGGTGGCGGGGCCGGTGGGCGAAGCCCTGGTCATGACCGGCATCGGCCTGGCCGTCGCCATTCCTGCCGCGATTGCCTACAACGCCTTCGCCCGCGCCAATCGCAATCTCCTCGCCCGCCTCAACGCCTTCGCCTACGACGTCTTCGCCTTCCTCGCCACCGGCGTCAAGACCTCGCCCATGCTCTCCGACGCCCGCGACACCAGCGAGAAGGTCATCGCCCTGGCCCGTTCCCAGGCCGGGTTTGCCGCGCTCTGAGAACCCACGCCATGGCCTTCGCCTCCCTAGACACCGACGACGATGCCCCGCTGGCCGAGATCAACATGATTCCGTTGATCGACGTCATGCTGGTACTGCTGGTCATCTTCATGGTCACCGCGCCGCTCCTCACTCATGCCGTCAAAGTAGAGCTGCCCAGGGCGAGTTCCGCCCCCAATCAGACCAAAGCCGACCACATCCAATTGGCCGTCGACGCCGATGGCCAAGTGCTGTGGAACGGTGAACCGGTAGACGATCCCGTCCTCGGCGAACGACTCGCCGCAGCCGCCCGCCAGTCGCCGCAGCCCGAGGTCCAACTCCGTGCCGACCGCAGTACGCCCTACGCGCGAGTCGCTCAGACTCTGTCGACCACTGCCCGGGCGGGACTGAGCCGTATCGGCTTCGTCACCGATCCCTCGCCTCCCGACTGACCGTTTTCCCCCAACCCATAGCCAGCCAGCCTTTTTCGCCAGCCAGCCCCCCAACAATTGCAGGAGTTTCTGGTGAAAAAGCAAAATCCAATCCGTCCGGCACGCCCGTGCCATCCCGCGCCATTCTTTGGCGCCGCCCTCGCCGCTGCCTCCCTGCTGCCTGCGGCCGCCGCCGAAGGCGAAAAGTCGCTGGCCCCGATCACCGTTCAGGATGAACGCATCGACGAGGGCAAGGGCTATCAGGGCGGCGTCACCCGCGTCGGCAAGCTGCCCCAGTTGCCCAAGGATGTCCCCCAGGCGCTGACTGTGGTCAGCGAGGCCCTGATCGAGGACAAGAACGCCGACACCTTGAAAGAAGCCCTGCGCAACGTCGCCGGCCTCTCCTTCAACGCCGGCGAGGGCGGCCGCATCGGCGACAACATGACGCTCCGGGGATTCTCTTCCTTCGGCGATCTCTACCTCGACGGCATCCGCGACGTTGCGCAATACAACCGGGAAACCTTCAACATCGAGCAAGTGGAAGTGCTGCGCGGTTCCGCCGCCATGCTCTTCGGCCGCGGCCAGGCCGGCGGCGTCATCAACCAGGCGAGCAAAGAACCCGGCCTGCTCAACAAAGGGAGCGTGACCGGCACAGTAGGCCGTTACGACTACAAGCGAGTGACGGCGGACGTCAATCAGGTCGTCGGTGAGAACGCCGCGCTGCGGGTCAATGCCATGAAGACCGACGCCGGAAGCTCCCGCGACCACGTCGAAAGCGAACGCGACGGTTTCGCCCCCACCTTGCGCTGGGGGATCGGCACGCCAGACGAGTTTTCGATCGGCCACTACACCCTGAAGACCCACAATACGCTCGACTACGGCGTACCGTTCTTCAACAAACGTCCCCTCGACGTTGCGGCCAGCCGCTTTTACGGGACCACCTCGGATTACGAGGACAATACGACCCACATCAACACCGGGAGTTATCTCCACCGATACTCGAGCGATACCGAAATTCGCACGGTGCTGCGCCAAGCCGACTACACCCGCGACCTGTGGGGCGTGGCGCCCCGCCTTCTCGCGGGAACCACCGCCATCACCGACGACACGGCTATCCGCCGCGCCCGCCAGGCCCGGGGTGGCCACGAACGGACCTGGACCAGCCAGACCGATTTCACGACCCGCTTGGCCACCGGCCCCTTGAAGCACGAATTGCTCGCCGGGCTGGAACTCCTGCACGAAAACGCCGGGCGCTGGTCGTACAACAACCCTGCAATCGCCAATCTGGCCAACACCACGGTCGGAAATCCCGACGCCACGCCCCCATTGCCCGACGGCTACGGGAGCCGGACCCGCTTCGCCATCAGCCGCTACGTCGGCGATACCGTGGGCACCTATGCCCAGGACAGTATTGAATTCCTGCCCGGCTGGAAGATTCTCCTGGGTCTGCGCCACGACCGCATGGACGCCCAGTACCGCAACAATACCCAAACCGCCGACACGCCGGCCGACGTCAGGTTCAGCGAGTGGAGCTACCGCAGCGGGTTATCGTGGCAGCCCACTGAACTTCAACACTACTATCTCGCTTTCAGCGACTCGTTCAATCCGACTGCCGACCTCTACCAGTTCACCACGGCGACCTCTCCGGCACCCCCGGAACGCAGTCGCACCCTCGAACTCGGTGCCAAATGGGAGCTGCTCGAGGGCGATCTCTCCTTGCGCACTTCCCTTTACCGGGCGGAAAAGGAGTGGGAGCGCAATACCGACGTCGAATCGGCCTCGGCGGCGCCCACGCTCGCCAACCCCTTTCCCAATCTGCTGACCCGGAAGCGCCATACCGACGGCTTCGAACTCGAAGCGGCCGGCCGCATTACGTCCCGCTGGGAGGTCTTTCTCGGCTGGGCCCTGCTTCACGCCCGCATCGACGAAGCCAAGCCTGGCGGCAGCACGGCGGTGGAAGGCCTGCGGCCGCGCAACACGCCTCCGTTTACCTACAGCTTATGGACAACGTATCGCCTCCCAGCCGGATGGCGCCTCGGGGCGGGAGTCGAGGGCAAGGGCTCGCGTCTGGCCTACGGGATCCCCAACGGGACGGCAACGCCGACCGTCAACGTCGCCCCCGGCTACCGCCGCTGGGACGCCATGGTCTCCTACGAGCAGGCGAAATACGTCGTCAAGCTCAATGTCCTCAACCTCCTCGACAAGCGCTACTACGAATCGGTCTATGAGAACGGCGGTCACGTGGTTCCCGGCACCAAACGGACGGCCCAACTGTCGCTCGAATACAAGTTTTAAGGGAGAAAATCCATGAATCGACGCCAGATGCTGCTTTCTCTCGTTGCCACCGCCTGCGTGCCGCGCGCGGCAACGGCCGTCGCCGTGGCCCCGCTGTCCCGGATCGGAGCCGCGTGGCGGGGCCCGAAGCCGACCGACTCCTATTTTGCCGGGGTGCTGGAAGCCGACTGGGCGGCGGGCCGGCTCTCGATCGCTTACGCCGTCCCGTTGCCTACCCGGCCCCACGGCATCGTCCCGGAGGCCGGCGGCGGCTTGCTCGTCATCGGGGTCCGTCCTGGGGCCTGGCTGCTGCGCTGCGACGGTGAGGGCCACGTCGTCCGGCGCGAGGATCTGGAGGGCACCCGCACCCGCCTCGGCGGCCACTCGGTCACCATGGGGGATGTCCTATACACCACTGAAACCGACATCGCTTCGGGACAGGGGCGCGTCGGCGTCCGCGATTTGCGCACTCTGACCAAGTTGGACGAATGGGACAGCCACGGAATCGACCCTCACCAGGTGGTCACCGACGAGGAAGGCCATCTCTTCATCGCCAACGGGGGGGTTTTCCGCACCATCCCCGGCGATCGGAAGCACAGCCTGGAGCGCATGGACTCGTCCCTGGTGCGACTAGGTTCCGATGGCCGCTTGTCAGGACGCTGGCAGCTTGCCGACCGCCGGCTCAGCCTGCGCCACCTGGCCTGGAGCCGCGACGCTTCCGGCGCAGCCCTCCTGGGCATCGCCCTCCAGGCCGAACACGACGACGCCGGGGATCGCGCGGCTGCCCCTCTGCTCGCCATCCTGCGCAACGATGCCCTCGAACTCCCGGCGCTAGACAATGACGGCATCGGCTACACCGGCGACATCGCCCCCGCCGCCCAGGGCGGATTTGCCGTCTCCAGCCATCAGGCCGGCCTGGTGCTGGCCTGGCAGCCGGATGCGCCAGCACGCCTGGCCCCGGTTGTGCAATTCAAGGAGTCCTACGCCCTGACTCTGGCTCCTGGTGGCGGCTCGGGAGGACTCCTGGTGTCCACCGCCTATGGCTTGATACGCTGGCTTCCGACGGGCGCTCCTGCCTTCCTGGCCTGGCCCGAACCGATGGCGGTAGATAACCATTGGGCTCTGATGGGCTGATCGAAACAGGGAGCAGGGTTAGAATGAAGGCCCGCCTCTGGTCTTTCCTTCCCGGCCATGCCCCCCGCCCATTGCCAGCCGCTGCCTCCCGGTACCGTTATCGACACCTATCGCGTCGAGAAACTCATTTCCCGCGGCGGTTACTCCCTGGTCTACCTCGCCCGCGATTCCGAAGAGGGGCTCGTGGTCATCAAAGAGTATCTTCCGGATGCCCTCGCCACTCGGGCCGCCGGAAGTCTCGAACCCCAAGTGAATCCCGAAGGCCAGGGCAAGTTCAATACCGGCATGCGCTCCTTCCTGGAGGAAGCCAAGCTCCTGGCCCGCATCCGTCACCCCAATGTCGTAAGCGTGCTCAATTTCTCCAAGGCCCATGGGACCGCCTATCTGGTCATGCGCCATGAAGAGGGGTGTAGCCTGCATGAACACATCGTCCGCAAAGCCAAGGCCGGCGCGCCCATCCGGGAGGAATTCCTGCGCGGCGTCTTCGTCCGTCTCCTCGCCGGCCTGCGCGAAGTACACAAGCAGAAACTCCTGCACCTGGATCTCAAGCCCGCCAATATCTTTCTGCGCCGGGACGGGAATCCGGTGCTCCTGGACTTCGGGGCGGCCCGCTGGGGTCTCGGGGAGGCCCAGGTCAATCTGGGCAATATCTACACTCTGGGGTTCGCCGCCCCGGAACAACAGCAGGCCGACGGCGAACTGGGTCCCTGGACCGACATCTATGCCATCGGAGCCACGCTTTATTCCTGCTTGTCCGGAGGCGTCACGCCTCTGGCCGCCGACCGTCGCCTCAAAGGCGAAGTCCTTCCGCCCGCGGAGGTGCGCTGGGCACGGCAATACTCACCCCAACTGCTCGAACTCATCGACTGGTGCCTGCGTCTACCCATCATGGCCCGCCCGCAAAGCATTTATGCCTTGCAGAAGGTCCTGAGCGGCGAATTGCTTGACATCGTCGATCCAAGCTGGTTTTCCTCGTGACGCGTCGTATCGCCCGCCACGCCTTGATTTACAGGATTTCCCATGCCATCCTTGGGAATCCCAACCCCCAACGGAGATCGTCATGAAGGGCGACAAAAAAATTCTCGAGATTCTTAACGGTCTCCTGGCCGGCGAGTTGACCGCCATCGACCAATACCTGATTCACGGCGAGATGTACGCCGACATGGGCTTTCCCCACCTCGCCGACAAGGCTCTTCACGAATCGGACCACGAACGCCAGCACGCCCGGGCGCTGATCCAGCGCATCCTTTTTCTGGAAGGGACGCCCAATCTGGGCAAGCGCGACGCCCTCAAGATTGGCAAGACGGTTCCCGCCATGCTCAAGGCCGATCTGGAGCTGGAGTACCACGTCGTGGGCGAGCTGAAGAAGGCGATCGCCGCTTGTGAGAAGGCCCAGGACTACGTCACCCGGGACATGCTCAACGTCCAGCTCGAAGATACCGAAATGGACCACGCCTACTATCTGGAAAAGCAGATCGGTCTCATCGATCTCGTTGGCCTGCAGAATTACCAGCAGAGCCAGATGAAACCCGGCGAAGGCGCCTAAGGAGTCACGGCCATGAAAGGCGACAAGAAAGTCATCACCCTGCTCAATCAAGTCCTCAAGAACGAGCTGACTGCGATCAACCAGTATTTCCTCCATGCGCGCATGTTCCGCAATTGGGGCCTGGAGAAACTCAACGACTACCAGTACCGTCAATCGATACGGGTCATGAAGGAAGCGGACGAACTCATCGAGCGGGTACTTTTCCTCGAAGGACTGCCCAATCTCCAAAGCCTGGGCAAGCTGCTCATCGGCGAGAACCCCGTCGAATGCCTGGCCGCCGATCTGACCTACGAGAAGGATATCCAGCGCCCCCTCCTGGTAGACGCCATCGCCCAATGCGAGGGGCTCCAGGACTACGTCAGCCGCGAATTGCTCGAAGATCTTCTAGAGCATTGCGAGGAAGCCATCGATTGGCTGGAGACTCAACACAGCCTGGTCAAAGACGTCGGGGTCGCCAACTACCTGCAGTCCCACATGGAGCCGTAAGCCGAAGGATCCGGCTGCGCGCCCGCTGGTACGCCAGACTACATCCGGCCATCGGGTGCCTGCGAAGCTTTTGCTTCCGCAGGTCCGCCGGTTTCCAGGTCGGCCATGAAATCCTCCAGGGCCATTCGCTCACGCGCCGCGGCCGCTGCCGGAACCAGCACCATGCTGCTCTCGCTGGGCTGCTCCCGAGCGCACACCAATCCGGTCAGAACGCGACCATGGCGCTCACTCCGTCCCAACTGTCGCAAATAGGCGTTCTGCACACGATAGGCTCGCCTTTCGGAACGCAGATTGGCCTCGCATCCGACGAAGGCTTTGCCGCCGTTGTAGTGCTGCTCGAGGACATGAACCAATTCGTGCACGACAAAGGAATTGTCGCCGACGTTATCAAGATCGAGCCGCGTACTGAGCAAGATCCGCCGCCGGTCAGTATCGAAATAGGCGACGATGCCTCCGCAGCGCCCCGCTTCCATAGGACAAGCCTCGTTGGCCAGATTGGCCGGCTCGACCACCTCCACCGGGGGAAGAGCGGAGACGGGAATGGGCTCATAGCCTGACAACGCGGCGGCAACGCTCAGAAGCTCAGCAAGGAGATCGGCAAGGTTCATCGACGCCCCTTCCATCCGGGATCACACAAGTTCGAGGCGGCGGCCCGGCAATCGTTCCCATCCGATGGAGCGGGTCGTGAAATCTTACCGGAGCGAACGCTCAGTCAGCGCATTTCGGTCTTGACAAAGCATTCTTCTGGATTGAGAATTATTCGCAACAAACCCTTCGACTGCCACCATGTACGTTTGCGTCTGCCACGCCGTCACCGAACGCCAGATTCACGAAGCCGCCGCAGCAGGTGCGAAGACGCTCAAGGATTTGCGCCGGGACTTGGGCGTCGCGAGCGATTGCGGGCGCTGTACCTCGTGTGCCCGCCAGTGCCTCAAGGACGCCCACGCCACCTCCGCCAAAGGTCACCACTGCGCCCTCGTCTGCGTTTGAGAGCGGCGCGCTGGCGCCGTGCTCCGGGCATTCCCGAAGCTCACTCCACCTGAATTGCCGGTGCCCCCTCCACCACCTCGCCGACGATCGAGGCATGGGCAAAGCCCTCTTGCAGAAAAATCGACAGCACTTCCGTCGCCGTCTCGGGCGCGCAGGCCACCAACAACCCCCCCGAAGTCTGGGGGTCGCAAAGGAGCGCGCGGTCAGCCTCCGCCAACCGTTCCGGGAGCTTGACGTGACTGCCGTATCCAGCCCAGTTGCGCCCCGAAGCACCGGTGACGTTCCCGGCGCCCGCCAGTTCGCGCACATGCGGAAGCAGTGGCAGATCGCCAAAGCGCAGGCTGGCGGCGACACCCGATCCCTTGCAGACTTCGAGCAGGTGCCCCAAGAAGCCGAAGCCGGTGACGTCAGTGACGGCATGGACCCCCTCCAGGCAAGCGAGCAAGGGGCCTGGTGTGTTGAGTTGGGTGGTGCTGGCGATTAGCGACTCGTATTGTGCAGGCGTAAGCCGGCCTTTCTTATAGGCCGCACTGTAAATTCCAACCCCTAGGGGTTTTCCGAGGATCAAGCGATCCCCCGGACGAGCCCCGCTGTTGCGTTTGACCCGTGCCGGGTCCACCAGACCGATGGCCACCAGTCCGTAGATCGGTTCCACCGAATCGATGGTATGTCCACCGGCCACCGGAATCCTGGCCTCCCGGCAAATGGCCTCGCCCCCCGCGAGAATGCGGCCGATAGTCTCCACCGGGAGTTTATTGATCGGCATGCCGACCAGAGCCAGAGCAAAGATCGGCGTCCCCCCCATGGCGTACACGTCGGAAATGGCGTTGGTGGCGGCGATGCGGCCAAAGTCGAAGGGATCGTCGACGATGGGCATAAAGAAATCGGTCGTGGCGACAATGGCCTGCCGTTCGTTGATCTGGTAGACCGCCGCATCGTCGGAAGTCTCGATACCGACCAGCAGTTGGGGCGGAACGAAGCCCCGGACATTCTGAGCGAGTATAGATTCGAGGACGCCGGGGGCGATCTTGCAGCCGCAGCCGCCCCCATGGGCAAGTTGGGTCAGGCGGGGAACGGCGAGTTCACTCATTGCGCGTCGAATCCCGCATCCTCGATCGCGCCGACCAGCACTTCCCGGGTCACCC
>SSTA01000156.1 GCA_009469685.1 Azonexaceae bacterium
GCCCATGTCGGGGAGGAAATAGCCAAATCCGTTCTTGCCTTGGGACTTGACGTGGTACATGGCGATATCGGCATGGCGCACCAGAGTTTCGATATCGTCGCCATCTCTGGGGAAGATGGCGACACCGATGCTTGCGGTAAGAAAAACATCCGAACCTTCGATCATGAAAGGTACCGCCATGTCGGTCACCAGCTTGTGGGCTACGATTCCGGCGTCTTCGGGCTGATTGAGGCCGGTCAGCAAGACGATGAATTCATCGCCCCCCAACCGGGCGAGGGTGTCCGTTTCCCGCAGGCCGCCCTGGAGGCGCTGCGCCACTTGGCGGAGCAGCTGGTCGCCTTGCTGGTGGCCGAAGGTATCGTTGGCGAGCTTGAAGCGATCCAGGTCGACGAACATCACCGCGACCTTGGTCCCTGACCGCCGGGCCTGAACCATCGCCAGTCCGAGACGGTCGCAGAAGAGCGCCCGATTGGGCAAACCGGTGAGCGCATCGTGGTAGGCCAGATGGGCGAGGCGCTCCTCCGCCGACTTACGATCGCTCACATCGCGTGCCAACCCGTAAATGCAGCTGGTGTACCCGCGATTGGCACCGTTGGTCGCCGCGGTAAACCGGGCCGGAACGAGCACGGCGTCAAAATGGCGCTCGTCGGATTGATGGTCGCCCCGGAAAATGCGGAATTCGACCTGGCGCTGACCTGAATCGACTCGCGCGAGGACGTAGCGCAATTTGTCCACATCCTGGGGAGCGACCACCGAGAGCAGGGTTCGACCCTGCAATTCCTGCGGAGCGAAGCCGACGAGATCCACCGCGCGGTCGTTGACGAAACTGAACCGGAACTGGTCGTCCAGGGTAAAGATCAGGTCCGGCGACGCTTCGACGAGAAACCGGTGGAGATTTTCCGAATACTCCAACTGGCGGGCGATTTCCCGATTCGTGCGCTCCAGGTACCGACGTTGGACGACCCGGCGCACCGTGTGCAGCAGCACTTCGACCTCATAGGGTTTGCGCAGGTAATCGCTGGCGCCCAGGCGCAAGGCACCGATCGCCGATTCGACCATGGTGTCCCCGCTGATGACGATGACCGCCGTATCGACGCTGGCGCTGCGTATCATCCCCAGCAGATCGAGCCCGTCAAGATCGCCCAAGTGGAGGTCGAGGAGAATAAGGTCGATGCCGCCCGCCATCAGGGAGGCCAAAGCCTCCTGGCCGCTCGCGCAGGGAAAGACATCGTAGCCGCTGCGCCGGAGGATGGCGCAAAGGCTGTCGCGCAACAGCGGCTCGTCGTCGACGACCAGGATTCGCGCCCCTTCAGGGGAAAATCCGGTCACCCCTTCGCCAACAGTGGGTAAATCCGCACCCAACACGCTGCATCCGCCCCCAGGAAAACGAAAACTATCCCCGCATTGTATCCACTATTTGACGTCAATCAGGATTTCCCCGAAAAGGGAAGGAGAACCTGGAAGCGGGTTCCCTGAGGACTCGAACGGCAGTTGATCAGACCGCGCAAATCCCGGACCAACTGCCCGACAATGGCGAGTCCGAGTCCCTGATGCTGCCCCCCCTTGGTACTGACCACCTGCTGATAGAGACGGCCCAGCACTTCCCGCGGAATTCCGGGACCGTTGTCCTCAACGGCGATTTCGGCGTGGGAGGCCCCCGACCCCGATCCCCAGGGAGCTGTGGTGACCCGGATGACCCCTCCCTTGGGCATGGCTTCGATGGAGTTCTTGAGGAGGTTGAGCAGCAATTGTTTCAAGCTGTCGGCGTCCGAGACGATTTCGGGCAGGTCCGTTGCGAGGTCGAGGCGAATGTCGATTCCCGGTCCCACGGCCAGAGACCCTCTGCACAAGGCGACTAGGTCCTCGACGACCCGATTGAGATTGACCGGACCTGGCGCGCTGGACTTTTTTCTATCGGATTCCTGGCGGGCCGAAGTCAGAATCTTGCCGATGCGGTCGATCTCGCCCTTCACGACCCCAAGTTCGGGCTGGCCGAACTGACGATCGGCGCATTCGCCCTCGAGCACATGAAGGTAATTGCGGATGATGGACAGCGGGTTGCTGATTTCGTGGACCATGCTGTTGAGCCGCTGTTTGAGCCCCGGATCGCTCGCCCCCCCGGGGTGCCCCGAGCGCACGCCCTCGAGAGTCTCGGCAGCGCCGTGACCGAAATGGGCAATGCAGGCCAGGCGTTCCCGCAAGGCCGCCACTTGCTCCGCCGCCTCGACGCGGGCGACGAGCACGCCGACCGCCGCTCGGCGCGAGGCGAGGGGAACGAGCAGCATCCCCTCTCCGCCCACCAGGCGCAGGACCTGCTCGTCAATGATCTCTCCCCCGCGATCCCCGGGCAGTACCAAGGCCGGCCCTCCTTCGAGCGTTCGATAGAGCAAGGAAGAGCCGCGGGAAAATTCGAGCTGTGCAAGGCGCGAACCGCGCAACGCGAGGGGCCGGGCAACGAAGCGGGACGCCGACGGGTCCGCCGCTTCGAACCAGAGGGCCGCGTCCACGTCGAACAACACCTTGATCGCCCGCGCCAGGCCCTGGACGGCACTTTCGACTCCGTCGACCGCTCCTTGACCCGCCAGCGTCCGGTCGACCAGCACGATATCCTGGAGGCGGATTGCCAGACGCGAGATGTCCTCAGCAGGGGCGACGGGAGATGTGGCGGGCGAGAGCCCGGTATCGCCTGGAGCGGGGATTTCGATTCCCAGCTGTTCGGCGACCGTGACCAGCTCGATTTCCACCGCTTCCAGCAATCCGCCGAGATCGAGGCGCGCTGCGCCGCAGAGAGCGACGAGGGAATTTTCGTCGTCGCCGGGTTCGCGGCCCCGCAGCATGGCGAGCCGGTTGGCGGCAAGAACGATGCGGACTAACGGATGAGCCACGGCGACGCGGCCGACTGACTCGTGGTGGTAAAGGACACTGTCCCCCAAGAAGGAGTCGAGCTCCCACTTCTCCACCAGCCAGGCCCCCACCTCCGCGTGATTGAGGGAGAACACCTCGTTTTCCCGAGCGCAGAGAGCGTGGTTGTCTTCGTACTCGTAGAACATCCGGGTGTAATTCCCGGGGTCGGTGGCGAGGATGGCGAGTTGACCGACGTCGTGGAGCAATCCGCCCAAGTAGGCCTCTTCCGGACTGACGCCGTCAACGCGGCGAGCCAGTTCCCGCGCAATCAGGGCACAGCGCAAGGAGTGCCCCCAAAAGCGCTTGAGGTCTATGCCCTGGCCGGAGGTGAAGCGATTGAAGACCTGGAGTACCGACTCGTTGATGACGATCGTCTTGATCGCATTCATTCCCAGGAGCGACAGGCACTGCTCGAGGGTCGCCGGCCGACCGCGGCCATGGTAGACCGATGACGAGGCCAGAGCGAAGACGCGGGCCGCCATTCCGGCATCACGACCCACGACGCCGGCTAGATCGTTGAGCGAGACGTCTTCCTTGTGGCACAGATCGAGCAGGCGCAAAAGCACCTGGGGCATCGACGGAAGCCGCGCCATGGCGAGCTTGCCGCGAATGTCCCGCGTACCGCCACCGGCGCTTGCCGCGGCGTTCATTCCTGAACCTGCCCGAAATTCCTTGCTCTGGACTTGCGTCATCTCCTTACCCCCGAACGCAGAGCGCCCGGCCCTATGCGGCAGAATAGCATAGGTGGAGGGCCGTCAGGCATGGCGCCATGTCGCTCCACCCGGTGGATGTGGTACCCAAGTCCTTGGCGGACGCCAGTCCGCTCAATGGACCATGGTAAGCTCCGCGGCCATCAGCTTCCGCTCCGCCCGCTTTTCGACCTCCCCCGCTTGCCCATGACGCTACGTATCGCCATCAATGGCTACGGCCGCATCGGCCGCTGCTTTCTGCGCGCCCTCGGCGAATCTCCGCACCATCACGCCATGGCGGTCGTCGCCATCAACGAACCTGCGGACCTTGAGAGCATGGCCTACCTGACCCGGTTCGATTCAACCCATGGCCGCTTCCCCGGGCCGGTCGAACTGGAGGGCCGCGCACTGCGCATCGCCGGCAGGACGATTGCGGTCAGCCACGCCTCGCGACCCGACGAGGTGGACTGGGGACAACTGGGCATCGATCTGCTGATCGAGGCGTCGGGGCGCTATACCCGGCGGCAGGAGCTCGAGGCGTTCCTGAGCGCCGGGTGCCCCCGACTGCTCCTCTCCCAACCCGGCCAGAGCGCCGATGACGTCGATAGCACCGTGGTCTTCGGCTTCAACGAGTCCATCCTGGAGGGGGGAGAACGCATCGTCTCCGCCGCCTCGTGCACCACCAACGCGATCGTCCCCCTGCTGGCGGCGGTCGATGGCCACTTCGGCATCGAGCGGGCTTTCCTCACCACACTGCATTCGGTCATGAACGATCAGCCCCTGATCGATGGCTACCACCATCCCGATCTGCGGCGCACGCGATCCGCCATGCAGTCGATGATTCCCGTCTCGACCGGCCTCGCCCGCGGCATCGAGCGCCTGCTTCCCGAGCTCGCTGGCCGGATCGACGCCAAGGCCATCCGGATACCGGTGGCCAATGTCTCAGCCATCGAACTGGTGACCAGCCTCGCCCGCCCCGCAGACCGGGAGACGATCAACGCTCTCCTGCAGGATCTGGCCGCCGGGTCTGCCGACCGCATCGGCTGGACCCAGGAACCCCATGCCTCGATCGACTTCGTCCATAGCCCGCAATCGGCGATCATCGACGGCAGCCAAACGAGGCTCCTGGGCGAGCAACTCCTCAAGATCTTCGTCTGGTTCGACAACGAATGGGGATTCGCCAACCGGATGGTCGACATCGCCGCCTACTGGGGTCGGCGCCTGCCCTAGCCGGTCAGGAAGGCCTCGATGGACGCCGCCACCCGCTCGGGCTGGTCGTGGTGGAGATTATGGCCGCAATCCGGAATGTCCTCCCGCTCCAGGGAGGCAAAGCAAGCCATGCGCTGGGCCAGTTCGTCGGACTCCCGGCCGAAGCGCTGGACGACGAAACCCTGGTCCGCGACCAGAAGGCGCGCCGGCGCAGTAACCGAGCGCCAGCACGCCATCGCCTCCTCGATCCGGTACGGGAGGGCGGAAGGCACGCGGTGCCAGGGATCGCAGGCCAGGGTGACCCGGCCCCCGGGCTCGGCCATCCCGATGCGGCGGGCGAGAAAATCGGCTCGCTCCGGGGTGAGCCGCGGATTGACAAAACGCAGACGCCGAGCCAGATCGCCGTAATCGGCGTAGGTGCGTGGCTCGGGCGGCGAGGCCAGCCCTTCCAGCCAGTGGCCGAGACGCACCGGGGTTTCGCCCGGGTCTACCCGCGGCAGTCCGAGGAAATCGAGCATGACCAGTCGAGCCACCCGGTCCGGCCGAACTCCTGCGTAGGTCGCGGCGATGCTGGCTCCCATGCTATGGCCGACGATGCGGGCCGGCTCCTCGGGAAGATAACGGCGCAGCAAAGCGTCCAGATCGGCCAGGTAATCGGGAAACCAATACGGCCGGGCCAGCCAGGCGGTGGCTCCGTAGCCTCGCCAATCCGGGGCGATCACATGCCATTCGCGGGTGAGGGCATCGACGACGAACTGGAAGGTGGACGAGGTATCCATCCAGCCGTGAAGGAGAACCAGTATCGGCCTGTCCTTCCGCCCCCAGTGGCGGACGTGGTAATCGAGCCCGGAGACGACGATCCTTTCCGAACGGCTCGGTGTCCGGCGAACGGCCTTCCCTTTGCCCACGACCGAATCAGCGGCGACCGAACTTACGGGCGAGTTCCTCAAGTTTCTCCTGATGGCGACGAGCCTCCTCATCGGCCTGGCGCTTTTCCGCCGCTTTCCGGAATCGCTCGCGCAATTCGGTGGCGGCCTGCTCCCGCTGCTCGGCGGTGACTTCGCCGGCTGCGCTGCCGCCAAGATCGAAGCGCTGGGACCCTTGGGCCAGGCTCTTGAGATAGCCGGTCGAGGTCGTATGGAGGCGCAGCGCCGTCCGCAGGGCCGCGTTGTCCACCTCGGGCATCAGTTCGCGAATCGCCTTGTGGATGCCGATCGCGAGGGGCACTCCATCACGAAAGACGGCGAAACGCTCGCGCAAGGTGTCGAGCAGGGCATTGCGGCGAACAGGCTTTTTCTTTTCAGGACGATCCATAAGGAGAAACCGACGGAAGTGAATGGGCAGGAGCGAAGGATAATCCCAAAAGGCCGCCGCCGACCGCCCTCTCCCCATGGCTCAACGGGCCAAAGCAGGAAATCTCTTTCGTGCGGCGCGCGTCCGGCATAAAGCGGGCATTTTGCCCGTTGTCTCGCGGGAAATGTGCTCATGCCGGCGCGGATTGCGGCATCTAAGCTTCGGGTATCGTTCCTGCGCCCAAATCATCCGATGCCCGTACCCTTTCGGCCTTTCGCCCCGCTGATCCTCCTGGCCGCCCTCGCGCTCCCAGGAGCCGCCCACTCAGAGGGTCCAGGTCGCTTCTGCGGCGGTCCCGCCACCCCCGGCGATCCCAGCGACCTGGCCAACGTCGTCGGCGACCAGACCCTCGAATACACCGTCGAACTGCCCGCCAGCCTGCTGACCTGCGCCCGCGGTTACCTGCTCGAGAAGTGCGGCGACCACGAGTCTGCCCACAAGATCTTCGACAAATGCATTGCCGCCGGTTACGTCGGCGCCATGATCTGGAAGGCGCTGCTCCTCGAGGACGGAACCGGAGTGCCTCGCGACGACGCCAGGGCGACGGAACTGATGCACCGCGCAGCCACCAGCGACGACCCCCACTACGCACCCATCGGCAAGCTTCATTACGCCACCGCGCTTTATCTGGGCCGTGGCGTCCCGAAAAACGAGCAGGAAGCCCGCAAGTGGTTCGCGGCGGCAGCCGCCGAGGGCAACGAAGAGGCTGCCGAATTCCTGCGTACCGGCTACCACACGGGATCGCGAGATCAAACCGGGATGGGCGTCGGCACTCCCACGGCCGCAGCCCTGGCCGGTCCTCCACGGGGTGACAATGCCAGCCTGCCCAGGCATTCCGCTTCCCCGACAGAGCCAATACCCGCCCCCCCTCCGCTGGCTTCCCGCCCCCCTCCATCGAGACCGTCTCCGGCTCTGCCGGAAGAGGTCACAGGCCAGCGGCTGACCCTGCGCGAAGCGCTTCCTCTCCGGATGCCGGGACCGGCCAGTATGGCCGCGTGCCTGGTACTCCTGGCCGCCTTCGTCGGTGGAATGCTTCGCCAGCGCCTCGTCCCGAGATTCCCCTCGCCCAAGAGCGCCCCCCGCCCATGACCGCCCTTTTCCTTCCTGGCCCCGGCACCGCGCTGGAAGGCCTGATGTACGACCTCAGTCAGATCTTCCTCGTCCCGGTCCTGATGGCCATCGCCCTTCTCTTCCTGTACGCCTTCTACGCCCTCGGCGCCTTCGTCCTGCAAGCACTGCAGCGACGACGCGGAGTACCGCAAGCATTCGAACTCCAGCATTTGCGGAGTCAGGCCCCCCACCTCGACCGGGCGTCGCTCGAGGCCGAGGCGGTGACCCGCCTCGAAGCGATCCGGATCGCCACCCGCGTCGCCCCCATGCTCGGCCTGGTCGCCACCATGATTCCCATGGGCCCCGCCCTGCGGGCCCTCGGCGACGGCCAGCTTCCCGACGTTGCCGCCCGCCTGACCGTGGCCTTCTCGGCGGTAATCCTCGCCCTGATCGCCTCTGCCGTGAGCTATACCGTCGCCCACGTGCGCCGACGCTGGTACGCCAGCGACCTTCTGACCCTCGACCAAAGCGCGAAAGGCCCCCCGTGCGCCTGAGCCTCGACGACGATCCCGAGGGCGACGATCCCATCCTCTCGGTGGTCAATCTCATCGATGTCTTTCTCGTCATCATTGCCGCGCTGCTGCTGGCCGTGGCGGCCAATCCCCTGAATGCCTTCGGCGTCGACAAGGTGACGGTGATCCGCAACCCCGGGCGCGCCGATATGGAAATCGTCACCCGCGACGGCAAGAAGATCGAACGTTTCCGTGCCGACGGCGGCAACGGCAAAGGCCAGGGCGTCCGCGCCGGAGTCGCCTACCGACTGGAGGATGGATCCATGGTGTACGTCCCGGAATAAGGGCGTCGCCATGCTTTACCATAAGAGTTCCGCCACCGCCGGTCCCCTGCCCGCCATGGATCTCAAGCGCAGCCTTCTCGTCCGCATCACCCTTTTCGCCGGGGTGATCTCCCTGGCGGCGGTGGCCGCCATCCTGGAACAGTCCCGTACCCGGGTCCGCTCCCACATCGAACGCACCGGGAGCACCATCCAGCAGCTGATCACCGACGAAGTGGCCCGCAGCACCGACGCCTTCCACCGCACCGTCGAGGATATCGATCTATCCAATCTGGCCGCCATCGGCGAATTGATCCATTTCTGCGTCGAAATCGAAGATCTCTACCGGCGACCGGTCACCGCCCGCTGCTTCGAGGAGCCCGGCTACGCCCCGGCCGTCCTCCACTGGGCCATGAACCGATTGATCGGGTCGGACGTCATCTACAACAGCCGGGTGGGCATCTATCCCGGGGTCAAGGTGGGCCATCTGGCGGTACGACCGGACATCGCCAGCGAAGCGGCCGATGCCTGGCGCCAGATTCGCATGGTGCTCGGCATCACCCTGGGCATCCTCTTCCTCAATGTTCTCGTCTACTGGCCGGTACGCCGAGCGCTCAGGCCCACCGACCGCATCCTTGCCGCCCTGGGCCGCATGGAGGCCGGCGACCTGACGGCGCGCCTGCCCGACTGCGAATTGATCGAACTCCAGCGCATCAGCTCGGTATTCAACCATCTGGCCGACCGGCTCCAGAAGACTATGGGCGAACAGCAGAAACTTTCCGAGCGCCTGCTGACCGTCCGCGAAGAAGAGCGGCGCCATCTCGCCCGGGAACTCCATGACGAATTCGGCCAGTGTCTCGCCTCGATCAACGCCGAGGCCGCCTACGCCAACGAACTCGCCCTGGACGGCGTTCCCGAGCTGCTCCCCAGCGCCCAGGCCATCGCCCGCACCACGGCCCAGATGATGGAATCCCTCCAGCAAATCCTGCACCGCCTGCGGCCCGTGGGCCTGGACGCCTTCGGACTGGTCGCCGGACTGGAAGACCTGGTGCGCGGCTGGAACCAGCGCAGCCGCGGGCGCTGTCGCTATCGCCTGGAGGTGGAGGGCCTTTGCGACCGGTTCCCGGACAATCTCAACATCAACCTCTACCGCATTGTCCAGGAGAGCCTCACCAACGCCACCCGCCACGGCGACCCTGCCGAGGTGGTGGTGCGTATTTCCTGCGGCGAAAGTATCGAACTCACCATCGACGACGACGGCCGCCGCGACACCGCCCATCCCGCCGAACCCGGCCACGGCGTCCTCGGCATGCACGAACGGGTCCAAGCGCTGGGCGGCATTTTCAGCCTGTCTTCCAGGGACTCCGGAGGCACGCGGGTGAAGGCCAACATCCCTCTCGCCGCAGCCGCCGGAGCAAGCCCATGACTACGGTCACCCGGCTGCTGCTGGTGGACGACCACGCCGTGGTCCGCGAGGGTTACCGCCGCCTGCTGGAACGGCGCAGCGACCTGCGCATCGTCGGCGAAGCCGGCGATGCCGCCGAAGGCTACCGCCTGTACAAGGAAACCGGTCCCGACGTCGCCGTGCTCGATCTCTCGCTGCCCGACATGGGCGGCATAGAACTGATCAAACGCCTGATGCAGCGCGACCCGAATGCTCGCATCCTCGCCTTCAGCATGCACCGCGACCCCCTTTACGCCACCCAAGCTCTGCGGGCCGGCGCGCTCGGTTACGTGACCAAGAGCAGCCCCCCGGAGGTGCTCATCCAGGCGGTCTATCAGGTGGCCGCCCGGCAGCGGGTGCTCAGCCCGGACATCGCCCCGGAGATGGCGCTCAACCTCCTCGATGGCGCCCCCGATCCCTTCCGCGACCTGACCCCCCGGGAATTCGAAATCCTTCGCCTGCTCCTCGACGGCAAGAATGCCGAAGAGATCGGCGATGCCCTCCACATCAGCCCCAAGACCGCCCAGAACATCCATTACCAGATCAAGGCCAAACTGGGCGTGCGCACCGACATCGAACTCCTACGCCTCGCCCTGCGCCAAAAGCTGGTGCAGTGAGCGGGTCGCGAGGGCGTGACGAACGGAAGCAACCTCGATCCAGGGCTCTCCAGAAACGAAAAGGACATGGCAATCCAGCCATGTCCTTTCCAAAGGCGCGCTCGAGGGGAGTAGTTGCTGAGCCTTGCGGGGGAAGCGGCACCCGCTGCGGGCGATCTCCCGGAATCCGGGCTAGCGCCGCGACACCTTACTCGGTGTAGAAACTCACGTCGTAGGGATACGGTTTCTGGGGCACCTTGGAATCGTTCTGGCGGGCGAGCGCTGCGGCATCCTGTTTCTTGTCCCACCACAGGGCACGACCAGCCTTCTGGTCAGCGGCCCAGTCCGGGTTCTTTTCCATGAGTTCGTCGATCCACTTGGTGTGGTCGGACACATAGCTCGTATTGACGTCACCCATTTGCCGCGATCCTCGAAACGTTTGCGATGGGCGCCGATTTTAGCACGTCAGTGAAAGACGATGGGGCGCGCCGAGTCTCCGCAGTAGTCGTCGAGAAAGGCATCGATGGTTTCCTCGTCGCGCTCGTCTTCGGGGATTTCCTCGATGGCGGCTCGGAAATGGAGCGCCGAGGGCCCCTGAAGGAAGAGCATGCGTCCGGCGGACTTGTCCACCAACTCGACGCTATCCTGGGCAGGATAGGAGAGGACCGAGTAGTGATCGCTGTTGTAGACGACGTTCATGGAGGGCTCCTTTGCACGGCTTCCACGACTACATTTACGGCCAGCCTACTCCTTTTTCAAGGGCAACCCCGTGATCTTTTTCACACAGGCTAGGCCGGTTGGCGGATGGGCAGCTCCTCCTGGACGCCTTACCATGCCGCCATTCCCTATCCGGAGCCAGCCATCGTGGCCTCCTGGGGCTGCCCCCACGAAATCGACGGTCGATGCAACCGTATCCCCCCATTGCTCTGCGACCCGGGGATGAAAGGCTGCGTCCTCGCAGGCCGCTATGTCTTCGCGAACGAGGACAAGAACCGGCGATTGCGCGAGAAGGCAGCACGGCAGGGACCTCCATCCGCCGCGGCCCAGGGCGACACTCAGGGGTAAAGGCCGCGGATCGCCCGGGCCTCCAGCACGCGGCTGCAGCCGATGACGAAGGCCGCAGTACGCAAGGGCAGCTTGCGCTCCTGGGCCACATGCCAGACGGCGGCGAAGGCCTCGGACATGATCCGTTCCAGGCGCTGATTGATCTCGTCCTCGGTCCAGAAGAAACTGGAAAAATCCTGCACCCACTCGAAGTAGCTGACGGTGACGCCGCCGGCATTGGCGATCACGTCGGGGACGATGAGGACGTTGCGCTCGGCGAGGATGGCTTCCGCCTCCGGGGTCGTCGGCCCATTGGCTCCTTCGACGATGATCCGGGCGACGATGGAGGAAGCATTGTGCTTGTTGATCTGCGCTTCCAGGGCCGCCGGAACGAGGAATTCGCAAGGGACCGCCCAGAAGTCTTCCTGTCCCATCGCCTCGCACCCCGGCGCACCGACCAGGGTTCCGCAAGCGGCCCGATGGCGGCGCAAGCCCTCCAGATCGAGCCCCTCGGCCCGATACACGGTACCGGAGACGTCCTGTATCGCCACCACCCGGGCTCCGGCCTGGGCGAACAGGCGAGCCGTCGCTTCGCCCACATTGCCGAAACCCTGCACCGCCACTCGCGCCCCGGCGATGGGAAGGCCCAGGTGCCGCGCCGCCTCCCGCGCCACGACGAAGACGCCGCGGCCCGTGGCGTCCGGACGCCCGAGGGAGCCCCCCAGGGAAACCGGCTTGCCGGTGACCACCCCGGTCACCGTACGCCCCTCGCCCATGGAATAGGTATCCATCATCCAGGCCATGACCTGGGCGTTGGTATTCATGTCCGGCGCCGGAATGTCCTTGTCCGGCCCGATCATGGCGCTGATTTCGCTCGTGTAGCGCCGGGTCACGCCCTCCAGTTCGGAGAGCGACAGTTCCCGGGGATCGACCCGGATGCCCCCCTTCGCCCCGCCAAAAGGCACGTTGACCACGGCGTTCTTGATGGTCATCCAGCCCGCCAGGGCCATGACTTCGGAGAGGGTGACGTCCTGATGGAAGCGCACCCCGCCTTTGCCAGGACCCCGGGAGGTGTTGTGATGGACGCGGTAGCCTTCGAAATGGGCGACTTCGCCATTGTCCCGCCGGATGGGAACATCGACGATCAGGGAGCGCTTCGGCCGACGCAGGGTTTCCACCCAGGGCCACAGACGCTGGTCGAGGAGCGGCGCCACCTGCTCCACTTGCTGGAGGAAGATGTGCCAGGGACCGACGTTTTCGCGAGAAATATAGGAAGGCAGCTGGGGAGCAGTCATTGTGGAGATCTTTCCGGCCGAGAAGTCGGAACAGCCTAGCCCTCCGGCGTCCGCCTTGGCAAGCCGTAGGAAGGCGACGGGCGACTAGGTAAACTCCGCGAGTTGCGGTTATGCTGCTTCGCAAATCCTAAAAAATTGGAGACAACCCGTGCCCGCCCTGTTGCCTCAGCCTGATCCGCTCGGCTTCCTCGAATATTCCGTCGTCTATACCGACCGCGCCTTGAACCACATGTCCCAACGCTTTCAAGGGGTCATGCGCGACATCTCGCGCATTCTGAAAGCGGTGTACAACGCCAGGAGCGCGATCATCGTCCCCGGCAGCGGCACCTTCGGCATGGAGGCGGTCGCCCGTCAGTTCGCCACCGACAAGAAGTGTCTGGTGATCCGCAATGGCTGGTTCAGCTACCGCTGGTCCCAGATCTTCGACATGGGCCGGATCCCGGCCGAGAGCGTCGTTCTCAAGGCGCGTCAGGCGGGAGCCGGTCCCCAGGCACCCTTCGCCCCCTGCCCGGTCGAGGAAGTGGTCGCCGCCATCCGCGAGCAGAGGCCCGACGTGGTCTTCGCTCCCCATGTCGAGACCGCCTCGGGCATGATCCTGCCGGACGATTACCTGAAGGCCGTCGGCGCGGCGGTGCGTGAAGTCGGCGGGCTCTTCGTCCTCGATTGCGTCGCTTCGGGAACGGTCTGGGTCGACATCGCCGACAAGCAGGTCGATGTGCTCATCAGCGCCCCGCAGAAAGGCTGGAGCGGTTCCCCGTGCTGCGCCCTGGTGGTGCTGGGAGAACGGGCGCGGGAGCGGATCGACGCCACAACCAGCACCAGTTTCGCCTGCGACCTCAAGAAGTGGCTGCAGATCATGGAGGCGTTCGAGGCGGGGGGCCACGCCTATCACGCCACGATGCCTACCGACGCCCTCGCCGCCATGCGCGACGTCATGTTGGAAACCGAAGCCTACGGTTTCGCCCGGGTGTGCGAGGAACAGAAGGAGCTCGGCCGCCAGATTCGTTCCCTGCTGGTCTCCCGCGGCTTCGCGAGCGTCGCCGCCGAAGGTTTCCAGGCGCCGGGAGTCGTGGTCAGCTACACCACCGACGCGGACATTCAAAACGGGAAGAAATTTCTCGCCATGGGGGTTCAGACGGCCGCCGGCGTCCCGCTGATGTGCGACGAACCAGCGGATTTCCGCACCTTTCGGATCGGCCTCTTCGGCCTGGAAAAGCTCCACAACCCGGAACGCTCGGTGGAGAATTTCCGCAAGGCCCTGGACGCCATCGTCGCCTGAGATTTGCCGCGGCACTTCCCGCCATGTCCGACACGCCTGACAACACGATTGCCGTCGATCAACTCCAGGTAGGCGTCTATGTCTATCTGGACGTCGGCTGGATGCACCACCCCTTCACCTTCAACAATTTCAAGATTCGCGACGAGGAGCAGCTCAAGGTCATCCGGGGCCTGGGGCTGAAATGGGTACGCTGGGACCCCGCGCGCAGCGATCGAAAACCGCTGGCCCGCTCGGCGGCCCAGGCGGCGCCGGAAGTTCCCCCGCCCCCAGCCGGCACCGAGGCGCCACTCGCGGCTCCCCACGAAGCCATGGAGCGCAAGCGCGAGCGTATCCAGCAATTGAGCGAGCACCGGGAGCGGCTGGCCCGGGTCGAGCAGGCTTTCCTGTCGGCGGCGAACGTGGTCAGGAATATCAACAAGAACATTTTCTCCCAGCCGGAAAAGACCGTCAGCGATGCCCGGGACCTGGTGGTCCAGGTGGTCGACACGCTCCTGGCGGCGCCCGACCTGGCCATCCAGGTGATGGCGGA
>SSTA01000157.1 GCA_009469685.1 Azonexaceae bacterium
CCCGTGCAGCGGCCAGACGCCGAGGACGTCGTCGATCTTCCAGCGATTCTGGGTCAGGGTGAACATGACGACGAACAGGGCGCCGGCGGCGCTGCCGACGAACAGCGCGCCGACCGGGTGCATGACGTCGGAGCCGGCACAGACGGCTACCAGCCCGGCCAGGGGTCCGTTATGAACGAAGCCGGGGTCGTTCTTGCCGAGCACCATGGCCACCAGGGTACCGCCCACCATGGCCATGAGGGAGTTCAGCGCGACCAGACCGGAGATCTTGTCCAGGGTCTGTGCGCTCATGACATTGAAGCCGAACCAGCCAACGGTGAGGATCCACGCGCCGAGAGCCAGGAAGGGGATCGAGGAAGGCGGGTGAGCCGAGATGGCGCCGGTCTTGGAATAGCGCCCATGACGGGCGCCCAGCAACAGGACTGCCGGCAGGGCGATCCAGCCGCCCATGGCATGGACGACCACGGAGCCCGCAAAGTCATGGAATTCGGCGCCATAGGCGGCCTTGAGCCAGGCCTGGATACCGTAGGCCTGGTTCCAGGCAATGCCTTCGAAAAAGGGGTAGACGAAACCCACCAGCAGAAAGGTGGCGGCGAGTTGCGGGTGGAATTTGGCCCGCTCGGCAATGCCCCCGGAAATGATGGCCGGAATGGCAGCGGCAAAGGTGAGCAGGAAGAAGAACTTGGTCAGCTCAAAGCCGTTCTTGTCCAGGAGCACCTCGGCGCCGGAAAAGAAATTGACGCCGTAGGCGATGCTGTAGCCGATAAAGAAATAAGCCAGCGTCGACATGGCGAAGTCGCACAGGATCTTGACCAGCGCATTCACCTGGTTCTTTTTGCGGACGGTGCCCACTTCAAGAAAAGCGAAGCCCGCGTGCATGGCCAGGACCATGATGGCGCCGAGCAGGATGAAGAGGACATTGCCTCCGGACTGAAACGCTTCCATGAAACCTCCCGAGAAAAGAATCGGGAAACGAAAGCAAGCACCATTCCAGTGCGTAGCACCCCCAAAAATCAAGGGTTTGCGTCATTTCAGTGCGCACCGTGCGCACCTGCGTGGTGCCATTCGCTAATTTACGCCCCGCCTTGGTGCCCTCCTATTTGGGTGCTGCCTCCGGGGGGAGGAGCACCCAGAGCCTTCCGGACTGCCGCATTCGACCCGCCTGCTCCCCGGCCTGGGGACCGAATCCCCAGAAGAAGTCGGCCCGGACGGTTCCCTTGATCGCCCCTCCGGTATCCTGGGCAAGCATCAGGCGGTTGAGCGGCCGCGCCGAATTGGGCTGGGTGGTCGCAAGAAACAGGGGGGCTCCGAGGGGGATCGAGCGGGGATCCACTGCCAGGCTGCGCTCCGGCGTCAGGGGTACGCCCAGGGAACCGAGCGGCCCCTCGTTGCCCGCCGGCCCTTCACGAAAGAAGACGTAGCTCGGATTGGCATTGAGCAGGTCGGCCAGTTTCGCCGGATTGGCGCGACCCCAGGCCTGAATGCCCTGCATCGATGCCTCTTCCAGGCGCAGTTCGCCCCGCTCCACCAGAAGCCGGCCCACAGACTGATACGGGTGCCCGTTCTGATCGGCATAGGCCAGGCGAACCAGATTTCCGTCCGGCAACTTCACGCGCCCGGAGCCTTGCACGTGGAGAAAGAACAGTTCGACGGCGTCGTCCACCCAGAGGAGAACGCGGGCCGGAAAATGGCCTTCCTGGGCGGCGATTTCACCACGGCTGAAGTAAGGCACCAGCTTCTTCCCGGAAAGGCGGCCGCGCAGCCGGAGGTTGCGGAGTTCCGGATAGAGCTCGCCGAGATCCACCGTCACGAGGTCGTCGGGAACCCCATAGACCGGCTGATCAAAGCGACCGCCGGAACTGCGGCTTCCTCTCAACAAGGGTTCGTAGTAACCGGTGATCAGGCCGCTGGGGTTATCGTCTGCGGCAATTACGGCAAAAGGCTGGAATTCGGTCTCGAAGAAGCGCCGAACCGCAGATGCCTGCTTGCCGTCGATGCCGCGCGCGAGATCGCAGACCCGCTTCCAGGCCGCACCCTGCGGCCGTCCGGCAAGGCCGCGGCAAGACTGCAGGAAGGGCGCCCAGGCGGCGCGCAGATCATCGTCTTTCCACCCGGGCAGGTCGGCCCAGGCCGCCGGTTGCAAGGGCTTGGCCGACACGGGTACCGGCGGGGTGGGCGCCGGGCAGACCGGGCACGCGGGACAAGGCGCCGACGCAGGACAAACCGGCCCCGGGGTGCTTCCCGAGGAAGGAGCGTCAGCCCCGGACGCCCGCGGGGTTTGAGCTACCGTTGCTTCATCGGGAGCGCCCGAGCGACTCCCGGGCCAGAAGGTCGCACAACCGGCGAGGAGCAGGACGGCAAGGCCGGCGGCATGGAGTTTTGCCATGGACTTGTTTAGAGTGGCAGGCTTCTTCATCAGCCGCGCAGTATACCCGCCCGATGATCGATCCCCAGCAACTTCACCGCCTCCTGGAACGCTTCGAGGCCGTTCTCGCACGTGCCGAGGCCGCCCTTCCTGCCCTGCCCCCTCCCGTCGACTGGCAGGGTGCGTGCGCCTTCCGTTGGCGACGGTGCGATGGCCGCAGCGCGCTCGTGGCAGTCACCCATCCTCATACCATCAGCCTTGGGGACCTGACCGGGATCGACGACCAGAAGGCGCGCGTCGTCGCCAATACGCGTCAATTTCTCGCCCGCCGGCCCGCCAACAATGTGCTTCTGACTGGTGCCCGGGGCTCCGGAAAATCCTCCCTGGTCAAGGCGGTGTTCAACGAATTCGCCGAGCGCGGTCTGCGCCTCATCGAGGTGGACAAGGACGACCTGGTCGACCTTCCCGATCTGGTGGACCGCCTGGCGGGCCGCCGGGAGCGCTTTATCGTCTTCTGCGACGACCTCTCCTTCGAAGCCGGAGAAACGGCCTACAAGGCGCTGAAATCGGTCCTCGACGGCTCCGTGGCCGCCCCCCCCGAGAACGTGCTGATCTACGCCACCTCCAACCGCCGGCACCTGATGCCGGAGTACTTCTCCGAAAATCTGGAAACCCACCGCGTCGGCGACGAAATCCATCCCGGCGAAACCACCGAGGAAAAGGTTTCCCTCTCGGAACGATTCGGTCTCTGGGTCTCGTTCTATCCCTGCGACCAAGACCACTACCTGGCCATCGTCGCCCACTGGCTGCGCACCTTCGGCGTTCCCGAAGCACGCATCGCCGCCGCCGAGCGCGAGGCCCTGAACTGGGCTCTGGGAAGGGGCTCGCGCAGCGGCCGCGTAGCCTGGCAGTTCGCCAAGGATTGGGCCGGCACCCACCGGACCCGCCGATGAGCAAGCCGGTCGAGGTCGCCGCCGCGGTCATCTTGCGCGATGGCGCCCGGGAGTTCCTGCTCGCCCAGCGCCCACCCGGCAAGGTTTATGACGGGTACTGGGAGTTTCCCGGCGGCAAGGTCGAGGCGGGGGAAACCGTCCGCCAGGCCCTGGTGCGCGAGTTGCGCGAGGAACTGGGGATCGGCGTCTCCGAAGCCATGCCTTGGTTGACCCGGGAGTTCACCTACCCCCACGCCACAGTGCGCATTCATTTCTGGCGGGTCATGGCCTGGGAGGGAGAAATCGGCGTCACGGCCCCCCTCGAGCACAGCGCGGTGGCCTGGCTAAGAATCGGCGCCCCGCCCCGGGTCACCCCCATCCTGCCCGCCAATGGCCCCATCCTCAAGGCCCTCGCCCTGCCCGTCGTGATGGGCATCACGCATTCCGCCGAAGGGGGCGAGGATGGCGAACTCACCCGGCTCGAAACCGCCGGCCGACGAGGCGTCGGGTTGATTCAGGTGCGCGAGAAGGATCTGCCGCCCGCCGAACGGGCCTGGTTCGCGCAGAGCGTCGTCGAAATGGCGAACGCGCAGAACATCCCTGTCGTGATCAACGAAGACGTCGACCTCGCGCATCGCCTGCGAGCCGGACTGCATCTGCCGGCGGCGGCCCTGGCCCGCACCGCCGAACGGCCGCCCTTCGCCTTGGTCGGCGCGTCCTGCCACGATGCCGGGGAGTTACGCCGTAGCATAGCCCTGGGCCTCGACTACGCGGTTCTCGGACCCGTCTTGCCTACGCCTACCCATCCCGGAAATCCGGGTCTGGGCTGGGAGCGGTTCGGCTCCCTGGTCGCGGGCTCCCC
>SSTA01000158.1 GCA_009469685.1 Azonexaceae bacterium
CCAGCCGGCCGCCACGCGCGCGCAGCGCCTTGGCCTTGCCGCGAAAATCGGGCACGGTCCACAGACTGCCGTTGGAGGCGACCGGATTGGCGCCGATGACAAGCAGGTAGTCGGTGCGCTCGATGTCGGGTACCGGCACCGACAACCAGGCGCCGAACATCAGGCCGGCGGCAAGCTGCTTGGGCATCTGGTCCAGCGTCGATGCGGAAAACACGTTCTTGGTGCCAAGTGCGCGCGCCAGGCGGCCGGCATAGAGCACCAGCCCAGGCTTGTGCACCGTCGGGTTGCCGATGCTGATGGCGACGGCATCCTTGCCATGCGCCGCGCGCAGCGGCGGCAGGCGGCGCTCGATCTCGGCGTAGGCTTCTTCCCAGGTCGCTTCGACGAAAACGCCGTCGCGCTTGACCAGCGGCGCGCGTAGGCGGTCGGGGTCTTCGTGCAGGTCCTTCAGCGCGACGCTCTTGGGGCAGATGTAGCCGCGGGAGAAGACATCCGCGTCGTCGCCGCGGATGCCGGTGACCGTGCCGCCGTCGAGGGTCAGTTCGAGCCCGCAGCAGGCTTCGCAGATCGGGCAGATGCGGCGTGCCTTGCGGGTGGCGGTTGGGCTCATGGGCGTGCCGATCGAGTGGGGTGAGCCAAGCATAGCACGCATGGAGGAACCCTCAGCGGTGGTGCCGATGTCGGTCGGGTGACCTGGAGGAGAGTTCCTGGTGGCGGCGGGGCGAGCATTGCCACCACGGATGGGCCGGGTACCCGATTTCCGGACGCATGGCGAGGCTTCGACTACGGCGGGGAGCTTGTCTTCGGGGTATCGCCCGCCTGCTTTGGCGCAGCCGCGCCTTGGACCGGGTTCACGACGACCGGAAAATTCCGTATGAGATCGAGGCCCTTGATTCTTGCCGTGACGAGCAATTCCCAGCGATGGAACCGCAACGCCTTGCCGGGTTCGATCCGCAGTCGCTGCCAGCCCGATTCGCCGCGGCGCTCGCCGGGCAGATCGGTGGCTCGCGCATCGGCCGGGATATCGAAGACGATATCCGCGCGATCGTGTCGCAACGGAAACGTCTGAAGATGACTCCACTCCAGGTTCTCGACGGGCACGATGCCCATTCTGGAACGCGTCTCCAGGGTCACGCCGAGGCAGCGCAGCTCGGCATCGATGTGAGCGAGCTGGGGTGCCCGGTCGTGAAATCGCAGTACTGCCTTGAATTGTTCGCCCGGAAGCGCGGCCCGCGTGGAGGGTGTCAGCGAAACGACGCCGAACTTCCTGTCGTCAAGCGTAACCCGGATCATGCTCCAGATATAGTAGATGGCCAGCAGCGCCATCGGCCCGACGATCAGGGCCCCGACAGGCGACGACTGCCTGATGGCAACCCAGTAGAACGCCGCCAGGACGCCGCCGCACCAGAGCGCGAAGAATGCCCATAGCGCGACCAGATCCCGCCGCTGCTTTTTAGCGGCGCGTTCGCGTATGTCATTTTTGTTCAATGCTGCGCTCCGTGTTCAGGGTGAACCCGGCGGGCGGACCTGCCTACCGTTCGCCACCGGCCTCGCCCAGCGGGGCCATCAGCCGCGAGAAACGTGCCGGCGCGACGTATTGCAGGACTTCCTTGCCCTTGGCATCGACCACCACGTCGAGCCCTTGCGCCGGATAGAGGAAATGTTCCAGCGTGTCGCCCTGGCGGATGCGTTGGCCCGGTGGGCCGAAGCGCTGGAGGACGACGTCCGCGTCCAGCGAACCGGAGGGGATCAGCACGATGCCGCGGATCGGCAGGCCCTCGGCCGCCTGGAGGTCGGCCTCGGCGAGGCGGAAGCGGCGGATGCCGGTGCTCATGTGGTCGGTCTTCGCGGCCCGGTCGCGCATCGCGGCCAGCGCCTCGGCGGAAGCCTCCAGCGTGAGCACGATGCGGGCCGACAAGGCGCCGATCTGCACCCCGTCGAAAAAGGCTTCGAGCGAGAGTTGATCCGGCGTCGGGGCGACGATCGCGATGTCGGGTGCCATGCCGAAGTTGCGGCGCGCCTCGGCCAGGGACGACGCGGGGGTTGCCGGACCGTCGCCGAGCACCAGGCCGAGCACCTTCGACTGGCCGGGTCCGGGCAGCGTGATTTCCCACGGCATGCCGATGGCCGTCGCCTGTCGCGGCGGCTCGCCCCGGCCGACGAACAGCACGGGCGCCGCGAGCAGGGCGAGCGTGGCCAGCAGGATCGCCCAGAACCACTTCATCGCGGGGCGGGCGCCTTATCGCGCGATCGGCGTGTAGCGGATGCGCTTGGGCTTGGCGCCTTCCTCGCCCAGGCGTTTCCGCTTGTCCCCTTCGTATTCCTGATAGTTGCCGGCGAAGAAACTCCATTGGGAATCGCGCTCGGCGGCGAGGGTGTGGGTGCCGATGCGATCGAGCAACCAGCGGTCGTGGCTGATGATAAGGACATTATCCGAAGTACCGTGCGCGGTAGTGGTAATGATGGCGATCAGTGAAAAGGCCGAGATTCTCAAAGACCCTTGCGATCCGGCACCGAACCGTTCCTCCGCTTTTCTCGCCGCGCAAATCGTGCCCGATCATCCGCATGTCACGGACGGGGTTCAATATCTTGCGGGCAATCAGAGCCATATCGGTCATGGGTGCGCCGAAGACTGTCGTCAGTATGTCTCGGGTGCAAGGCACTCGAATCTCATTGCGCTGGCTCCCGGACGTCACCGGGCGCATGACGGTAGGCGTCGAGCCGGCTCTGACGTTTCGATTCGATCAGACCGCCAATGTCCATCACGCGCCGGCTTGCGTCACGATTGTTCTGGCCCAGACCAAAGTCTGCTCGGCGATTCGACTCGCGTCCTCCCGTGTCAGTAATTCGATCACCTCGTCGTTATATCTCGTTTCCACGGCAAACGGATTCAACTTGCGTAGCTCCCGCGTCGAAATCGGGAGACTCACGCCTTGGGCGATCGCGAGGCCGGCCAGCTTTTCCAGGTTGTGCGTGGGCGGAAAATCCACGCCATGCGTTGTAAGTACCGCCTTCAGCGACTTTTCGACGCACTGCTGGGCATGGAAACCGAGCGCGGCCAATGCCGCCTCCGGATGCGCGACGAGAATTCGGAATGTATGAATATCGCGCTCCGCGATGCGGAGCAGACGATGCGCTTCCTCAATGCAGGGCGTCATGCAGCACCCGTCCCTCCCTGACAGCGCGAAAGAGCACGGTGCCAGGCACCTGACTGCGCCGCTCGAACTCGGCAAGCGGGTAAATCAACAGATCGACGCCAACGCTCGGTGCGATGCTGTCCAGGACATCCATCAGACGCATGTACTCCGCCGCCTTGTCCTCCAATTCACGCTCGATGACCATCAAGTCAAGATCGGAATCCTCGGTGGCATTGCCGCGTCCGTAGGAGCCGAACACGATGATCCTGCTCGGCGAACTCGCCGCCGCGGCAAGGCGGGCCGCGGCGGCGCGAATAGTGTTCATGTCGAGCATGCGGGGTCCCGGGAAATGACGTTGCTATCTTAGCGCGCTCAGCGTGAAATGGGCTTGTAGCGGATGCGCTTGGGCTTTGCGCCTTCCTCGCCCAGGCGCTTGCGCTTGTCTTCCTCGTATTCCTGGTAGTTGCCGGCGAAGAAGCTCCACTGCGAATCGCCTTCGGCGGCGAGGATGTGGGTGCAGATGCGGTCGAGGAACCAGCGGTCGTGGCTGATGATCATCGCGCAGCCGGCGAATTCGAGCAGGGCGTCTTCCAGCGCGCGCAGGGTTTCGACATCGAGGTCGTTGGACGGTTCGTCGAGTAGCAGCAGGTTGCCGCCGGTCATCAGCGTCTTGGCCAGGTGCAACCGGCCGCGTTCACCGCCGGAGAGGTTGCCGACGTTCTTCTGCTGGTCGCCGCCCTTGAAATTGAAGCGGCCGATGTAGGCGCGGCTGGGCATTTCGAACTTGCCGATGGTGAGGATGTCGGCGCCGCCGGCGAGTTCCTCGAACACGGTCTTGCCGCCATCGAGGCAGTCGCGGCTTTGGTCGACGTAGGCCAACTTCACCGTGGGGCCGATCACCACCTCGCCGCTGTCCGGCTTTTCGGCACCGGTGATCATCTTGAACAGCGTGGACTTGCC